>JAMOMG010000170.1 GCA_027068695.1 Flavobacteriaceae bacterium | reverse complement strand
AATGATTTGAGTAGAGGCTGCACAGTGGATGATATTTTTAATACAGTAGTTTTAACAGCAATACAAGCACAAGGGATTTAAGATGAAAATATTAGTTATAAATTCGGGTAGTTCTTCTATTAAATATCAATTATTTAACATGCCTCAAGAAGATGTTATTTGTTCAGGATTGGTAGAAAGAATTGGTTTAAATAATGCTGAAATTCACTATAAATCAACAGGAAATAAAATTGATGAGGTTACTGATATTCCAAACCATAAAATTGGTTTAGAAAAAATAGTAAACCTTCTGTTAGACGTTAAAATAGGAGTATTAAAATCTACTTCAGAAATTGAAGCAGTTGGACACCGAGTTGTTCACGGGGGAAGTACTTTTTCCAATACAACTGTAATTAACAAAGAAGTAAAAGATAAAATTAAAGCATTATTTTCCTTAGCACCACAACATAATCCTGCAAATTATGAAGGCATTGTAGTCGCAGAAAAAATGTTTCCAAAGGCAATACAAATAGCTGTTTTTGATACCGCTTTTCATCAAACTATACCAGTAGAAGCTTATAAATACGCAATACCAACTAAGTTTTTTGATGAAGAACATATTAGACTGTATGGTTTTCACGGTACAAGTCATAAGTATGTTTCAGAAAAAGCAATTGCCTATTTAGGAATCGCTAATTCAAAGATTATAACAATTCACCTTGGTAATGGTTGTAGTATGACTGCCATTAAAAATGGCAAAAGTATTGATCATTCTCTTGGTTTTGGTCCTGTAACTGGACTTATAATGGGAAGTAGAAGTGGGGATATAGACCATACTATTATTTTTTATTTGGTAAATAGTTTGGGGTATAGTTTAGACGAGGTAAATAGTTTGCTTCAAAAAGAAAGTGGAATGTTAGGTTTAACAGGCTTTAGTGATTTACGAGATATTGAAGCCGAAGCTAGTAAAGGAAATAAAGAATGTCAACTAGCTTTAGATATGAATGCTTATAGAATTAAAAAGTACATAGGTTCTTATGCAGCTGCAATGAATGGTTTAGATGCAGTAGTGTTTACTGCAGGAATTGGAGAAAACTCTGATGTAATTCGAAAATTGGTTTGCAGTAATATGGAGTACTTGGGAATTAATTTAGATATTGAAAAAAATAATATTAGAGCAAAAGAAATTACTGAAATCCATAAAAATAATTCTAAAACAAAGATTTTAATAATTCCAACAAATGAAGAAGTGGAAATAGCAAAACAATCGTATCAATTAATGAAATAACGTATTGTTTTAAGTAAACCTTGTATATTAAAAAAGCATTGAATAATTTCAATGCTTTTTTAGTTTGATTTAAGTAAAATTTATTTTAATGAGCCAATCATATCTTCAGGCTTAACCCATTCATCATATTGTTCAGCAGTTAAATAACCTAAATTAACAGCTTCTTCTTTTAATGTTGTTCCGTTAGCGTGAGCAGTATTTGCAATCTCAGCAGCTTTGTAATAACCAATTTTCGGATTTAAAGCAGTAACTAACATTAATGAATTATTTAGAAGTTCAGTTATTCGCTCGTTATTTACTTTAATTCCTGTTGCACAATTGTCATTAAAACTTACACAAGCATCACCTAGTAAGCGAGCAGATTGTAAAAAATTAGCAGCCATCAAAGGTTTAAATACATTTAACTCAAAATGTCCTTGAGTTCCACCCATAGTAATAGCAACATCATTTCCTATTACCTGAGCAGCAACCATTGTTAATGCTTCAGCTTGCGTAGGATTTACTTTTCCGGGCATAATAGAACTTCCAGGTTCATTAGCAGGTAAAATTAATTCTCCAATACCTGAACGTGGACCAGAGGCCATCATTCGAATATCATGAGCTATTTTATTAAGAGAAACAGCTAGTTGTTTTAAAGCTCCATGACTTTCAACAATAGCATCATGAGCAGCTAATGCTTCAAATTTATTTTCAGCAGTTACAAATGGTAAACCTGTAAATTCAGCTATTTTTTT
>JAMOMG010000169.1 GCA_027068695.1 Flavobacteriaceae bacterium | reverse complement strand
TATAAATGTATGGTTTTCTGATTATAAAAAGTATGGATATGGAAGATGGGCAGTTGTACTTAAACCAGAAAATAAAGTTATTGGTTTTGCTGGGTTGAAATACTTACCTGAACTAAACGAGACCGATGTTGGATTTAGATTTTTACCCGAATACTGGGGGATAGGAATTGCTACTGAAGTTTCAAAAGAGATTTTAAAATACGGATTTGAGATTTTAAAATTAGAGAAAATAATAGGGATTGTTATACCTGAAAATGTGGCTTCTTCTAAGGTTCTTAAAAAATTAGGCTTTAATTTTTATAAACTTGATAGTTATGATAATGGGGGTGAAAAATGCAACTGGTATAAAATTGATAAAAAGAGATACCTAGAGTTATACGGTAGGTAATTTGTTTTAGGTGTTTAAAAAATAATATGTTGATATGCACCAATATCTGCAGGAATATCTCTTAAAACCCCTAAAATATCATTTGGCGCTTGTAATGTGCCTTGTGTGTTTGCTTTTTGATTGGCATCTGAATTTTCACCAATAATTAAATCATTATCTATCGGAGATTTAAAGTCAGGATTACCATTTAAAATGTTATCTAAATAGTAATTAGTGTCTTCAAAATTGTACTCGGTAATATCAATATATGAATTATTTAAATCATCGAATTTTAGTAAGTTGTTTTTGAAATAATAGTTAAAAACGGCTCCTTCAACTTTATCAATAACTAATTCTATATTGTTATTTCCATCAATAATACAATTGGTAAAATTAGCAGCATTTAAATCTCTTGTCTCAATAATTTGTGTGTTGTTTTCAGTATAAGTGAAAAAATTGTTGATTAAAACGGTTGGATATTGTCGTAAACTATTGTTCCAAAAATTAACAAAGGTTGAATGTGTAAAATTATAAGTACCTCCAATAATACAGGCTAATGAAGATTGCCCACTATTATTAATTACCAAATTTTCTCCTTTAATATTGGTTTCACGAGCTAAAATACCAAAATTAGAGCTATTGTAAATTTGAGTATTTTTAATTGTTAAAGTAGGCGTGGAGTTGCTTCCAATAGAGTCTATAATAATTCCCGCAGAAGCATTTTTAATAATTGCATAATTTATATTGTGATTTTTACTTCCTGCACGTAGCCATATAGTTCCCCATTGTCCTGGGATTTCACTGAATTTATTTTCAAGCCTATCGCCTTCAATTATAACTTCATTGTTAAGTTCTCCCTTAATAATTAAGGTGGCGTTTTTGTTAACTATTAATCCTGAGTTTGAGTGAAAGTGAATATTTACACCAGCTTCAATAGTTAATGTTTTATTTTCAGGAATTGCACAATATCCATAAATTACATATGGTTTTTCATTTGTAAAAGTGGTATTTTCATTTAGATAAAATCCATTCACATTTATTTGTTCACCGTTAGAATCTGTATTTATATTAATGGTTTCAACCAACCCATTTAAATCTTTCGAAGGATATAAGAAATGTGCATCTTTTACCAGTGTAATAAGTTTAACATCCTGAAGGTTTTCACCAGTATCAAAAATAATTGCATCAGTATAAATAGGGTTTGTAACTAAGTTGTAATCTATTGTGGTTTCTATAAATATGTAAAGACTATCATTTGCTAAAATTTCTACATTTTCAAATGTTTTCCCGGGTATTCCATCTACATTTAAACGGTATAAAGAATTTTCTCCCTTACCTAATTGAACAGAAGGAATTGAGATTGCTTTGCTACTTTTATTATAAACTTTTAAATTGTAGGTGCTTGAACCTATGTTTGTAAATACAGTATCTAAATAAACAGTATCTTTTGAAAATTGGAGATTTCCAGTACTCAAATTTGCTGAAAAATCTTTTCTGCACGAAGAAAAAATTACCAAAGTAATTATAAGAATAAATGTTAAATAATAACGCATTAAGGTTGTTTTTGTAAATGTAAAAATAATTTATGGAAGATTATTTTTTTATAAATTCAACTTCATATAATTTACTCCAATGTTTG
>JAMOMG010000168.1 GCA_027068695.1 Flavobacteriaceae bacterium | reverse complement strand
GATAAAATTGCTGAAGATTATAAAATAAGAAGGTATATACATGCCCGATTATCAAAAGCAAGTGTTTCAAATGTAATTATTGAGCGTACACTTAAACTTGTAACCGTTACTATCACTACTGCTAGGCCAGGAATTATAATTGGTAAAGGAGGTCAAGAGGTAGACAAGTTAAAAGAAGAACTCAAAAAAATTACAGGTAAGGAAGTTCAAATTAATATTTTTGAAATTAAACGTCCAGAATTAGATGCGCGTCTAGTAGCAGCCAGTATTGCTCGACAAATTGAGAATAGAATCTCATATAGAAGAGCTATAAAAATGGCAATTGCAGCAACAATGCGTATGAATGCAGAAGGAATTAAAGTGCAAATTTCAGGTCGTTTAAATGGTGCAGAAATGGCACGTTCAGAACATTATAAAGATGGAAGAATTCCTCTATCAACTTTTAGAGCTGATATTGATTATGCACTTGTGGAAGCTCATACTACCTACGGCCGATTAGGTGTAAAAGTATGGATTATGAAAGGTGAAGTTTATGGTAAGAGAGAATTATCACCACTTGTTGGTCTTTCTAAAAAACAAGGAAGAGGTAGCGACAGAGGTAATTCAAAAAGACCACAAAATCGTAGAAGAAAATAAATTTTTAAAATTTAGAAGGTAAAATGTTACAGCCAAAGAGAGTTAAATATCGTAAAGTACAGAAGGGGAAAGGGAATATGACTGGAAATTCTCAAAGAGGACACCGACTTTCAAATGGAATGTTTGGTATCAAATCTTTAGAACAAAACTTACTTACATCTCGTCAAATAGAAGCGGCTCGTATTGCTGCAACTCGTCATATGAAAAGAGAAGGGCAATTATGGATTAAAATATTCCCAGACAAGCCAATTACTAAAAAACCTCTAGAAGTACGTATGGGTAAAGGTAAAGGAGCTCCAGAATATTTTGTAGCCGTTGTTAAACCAGGAAGAATTATGTTTGAAGTGGGAGGAGTTCCTGCTCACATAGCAAAAGAAGCTTTGCGTTTAGCAGCACAAAAACTGCCTGTTAAAACGAAACTTGTTGTAGCTAGAGATTTTGATAACGCTTAATAATTGATTAAAAAATGAAACAATCTGAAATTATAGAATTATCAACTGAAGAGTTACAAGAAAAACTTGGAAGTTTAAAGAAAAGTTATACTGATCTAAAAATGGCTCATTCAATATCACCATTGGAAACTCCAATGCAGTTAAGAGCACTTAGAAGAACTGTAGCGCGTGTAGCTACAGAATTAACTAAAAGAGAATTACAATAATTGTATTCAGAAGTATAAAGATGGAAAAAAGAAATCTTAGAAAAGAGAGAATAGGCGTAGTTTCTAGTAACAAAATGGAGAAATCTATTGTTGTTTCTGAAGTTAAAAAAGTGAAACACCCTATGTACGGAAAATTCGTGTTGAGCACCAAAAAATATGTGGCACATGATGAAACAAATGATTGCAATATTGGAGATACTGTTAGGATAATGGAAACTCGTCCGATGAGTAAATCTAAACGTTGGAGATTAGTAGAAATCCTAGAAAGAGCTAAATAATTATGTTACAAACAGAATCAAGATTAAGAGTAGCTGATAATACTGGGGCTAAAGAAGTTTTAGTTATCCGCGTTTTAGGAGGAACTAAAAGACGATATGCATCTATTGGGGATAAAATTGTAGTAACTATTAAAGATGCTACCCCTAATGGAACTGTAAAAAAAGGTCAAGTTTCAAAAGCAGTAGTTGTTAGAACGAAGAAAGAAATTAGAAGAAAAGATGGATCTTATATTAGATTTGATGACAATGCTTGTGTATTGTTAGATGCAACTTCTGGTGAAATGAAAGGAACACGTGTTTTTGGACCTGTTGCTAGAGAACTTCGAGAAAAACAGTTTATGAAAATTGTATCACTAGCACCTGAAGTGCTTTAATAAACGATAATAAGATGAAGTTAAAGATAAAATCAGGAGACACAGTTAGAGTTATGGCAGGAGACCATAAAGGAGAAGAAGG
>JAMOMG010000167.1 GCA_027068695.1 Flavobacteriaceae bacterium | reverse complement strand
GGTTGGGATTTAACAACCTTAAATATTATAATTGGAACTTTGGTAATTATTTATACAGTTAGTGGAGGTACAAAAGCCGTAAGTGTTACTCAAAAACACCAAATGGCAGTAATATTTGCAGGAATGTTTATTGCATTTTACTTAATTGTAAGTTATTTACCCGCTGATATTACCTTTTCTAAGGCATTAAAAATTGCTGGAGCAAGCGGTAAAATGAATGTATTAGATTTTTCCTTCAATTTAGATAATAGGTATACTTTTTGGAGTGGAATTATTGGGGGAAGTTTTTTAGCTCTTTCTTATTTTGGTACAGATCAAAGTCAGGTACAACGTTATTTATCAGGAAAATCTGTAAAAGAAATGCAATTAGGGCTTGTTTTTAACGGATTGTTAAAGGTTCCAATGCAGTTCTTTATTTTATTAGTTGGAGTTATGGTTTTCGTATTTTATCAGTTCAATGCTTCCCCTCTAAATTTTAACCCAGCTGCAACAGAGATTGTTAAAAATTCTGAATATGCTTCTGAATATAAAGAGCTAGAAAACAAACATAAAGAAATTGAGCTAAAGAAATCTAAGGCAAATTTGAATTACGGAGCAAATTTGGATAATAAAGCATTAGTGAAAGAAATTCAACAGTTGAATTTTTTGGAAGAGCAAAATAGAGAAGAAGCTAAAAGAATTATAAAAATGGCAGATGCAACTGCTGAAACTAACGATAAAGATTATGTTTTTATCCATTTTATCTTAAATAATTTACCAAGAGGGTTGATAGGTTTATTGTTAGCTGTGATTTTATCTGCGGCAATGTCAAGTACTGCCTCTGAATTAAATGCGTTGGCTGGAACAACAGCTATAGATTTATACAAAAGAAATGTTAGTACTGAAAAGTCAGATCAGCATTATGTAAAAGCATCAAAGTGGTTTACTCTTGGCTGGGGAATTATTGCAATATTAGTAGCTAGTTTTGCTAATCTATTTGATAATTTAATACAATTGGTAAATATTATTGGCTCTATTTTTTATGGAAACGTACTTGGAATTTTCTTATTGGCATTTTTTATAAAATTTGTTAAAAGTAATGCCGTTTTTGTGGCGGCACTTATCACGCAGGGTATTGTTATTACTGGTTGGTGGTTTGATTGGATGCCTTATTTGTGGTTAAACTTATTTGGGTGTTTACTTGTAATAATTTTGGCGATACTAATTCAAAGCTTTAAGTTTGTAAATACTAAATAAGGTGAGTCTTCGTTTAAACAAAATAGGTATAAATTACAGTAATAATTTTAGTTAATAGAGTTTTATAAATGTGGCTAATTAAGCAAATGTTATTTAAGAGTGTATTAGTTGTAATATTACTTCATGCACTTATTCCTCATAGACATTATGATGAGATGAGTGAAAAAGAACATTTTGCACTTCATCAAAATAATGATAATATTATTGATTTAGTAAAAATATTCTTTCACGAAAATAATGATGAAAGTCTAGATAATTTACTATTTGCCCAGTTTAATATTCAAAAAACAACTCAAAGTAAAACACCAATTTTAAATGAAGAATTTGAAGGTTATATTAATGTAGAAAATAAACTTATTCAAAAGAATACATCACCATATGGTGTTTGTTATATAACTATTTTTGTTGATGTAAATGGTTTAAGAGGTCCGCCTAAAATGTCTCTAATATAATAGAATCATAAACATTAATAATAAATAATAAAATATATATAATTATGGATGCTACACATCTTCATTTAATACTTACACATTTTCCAATTGTAGGAACAATTATTGGAATAGGAATTTTGGCTTATGGTCAATTTTTTAAAAATAACGAAATCAAAAAAGTTGCATTAGGAACTTTTATTTTTATGGCAATTCTAACCATTCCTGTCTATTTAACAGGAGAAGAAGCTGAAGAAACAGTTGAACATATTGCTGGAGTTTCAGAAAGGATAATTGAAAATCACGAAGAACTTGCAGAGGTTGCAATTGTACTAATGGGTTTATTAGGCGTATTATCAATCAT
>JAMOMG010000166.1 GCA_027068695.1 Flavobacteriaceae bacterium | reverse complement strand
ACTTGCTCATTAAAAATTCAGTATTTGCATTAGAGCTAAATTCAATCATCCCTCTTGCAACTTCTGAAAGTATGATATTTTTATTCTCAATCAGTCCTTTATTATTTATATTTTTGCTTGGCACACTTTTTTTATACTTTTAATTTTTTTGCACAATTCACAAATATAAGGTCGTGACTCCCCCTATGGATGAATAGCTGGTATTAATCAAGTGAAAATAGATACAAAAGAGATTCGTTACGATTTGGGCTTAGATGCATGGTGGGAGTTTTTGAACAATACTGGGTTTAAGGGTATGCTTATGGAGCTTAAGTTTTGTTGATTATGAACGGGTAAAAAAAGAGTATCGCAAAGAGATGTTAACACACATGCTAATGCAGATGATAAAGTAGAGTTGATAGCGGATAGTTTTTTTGTTATGGTAAAAAATATTTGGTATAGATTAAATCCTTCCCTCAATCTTTTTATTTTATCTGTTTTAATTTTTCGTAAAATATCTCTTCTAGTTCTTTACTTACTCTTAAACCATTAGTCTTTAAAAGTTTAAAATAAAAATAGGCTTCTTCATGACTAATAAAATCTTGTTTATAATTTTCTATCAAAATACCAAGCACACCAACAATTTTAAGCCCTTGATTTAATGCTGTTTTTCTACCTTTTTTCTCATCAATGATAAGCAATAAATCTAACTCTATTGCAAGTGCAATAGCTTCTATTTCTCCATCATCAAGATTTAATTTTTTAATTTTATTTAACAATAATAAATTAGATACAGGTTTGACTAAAATTTTATTAAATTTATCAATTCTATACTTAACAACATCATCTTTAAAGTTTAGTTCACCATATACAGCTTGTGGAATATAAACTTTTTCAAATAAATTAGATAAAAAATGCAGAGTGTTTGATTTGGCAAAAAGTATTAATGCTGTTGAATCACTTATGACAATATTCATATTTTTTTAGTTAAAAGCATTAAATTCATGTTCTAAATATTCTGCATCAACCTCTATAAAAGGAATGTCATATTTTTTCAAAAGCTCCATTGTTTCAAATTTTGATATATTTAGATATTTTGCAACTTGCCCTATAGATAGTTCTTCATCATGATATGCTTTTAAAAGATTATATTCTCTTATTTTGAATTCATCATCTTTTTGGAAAAGATTTTTTATAGCTTCTATAAATTTACTCTCATCATTATAAAATTTTGTTTTTAATATAGTTGCTATATATTGGTCATTAGTTTGTAAATGTGTCATAATTAACCTCTTAAAATATTAATCTGAGTTCGACAGGTATCATAGGCACAGTAAAGTGATACTCTGTTGAACTCAGGTTTAAACATAACTATGCGAGATTATACCACAAAATTTTCTATTTTTATAGTTTTTTTTAGACCAAATTATGCTAAAATAAATTCAAATTACTTTTGGGTTAAACTCCATAAACTATAAAGTTTTTTAATCGTATATATATAATCAACGGAGATTTGAGTTCTCCTAGTTGGCATAAAGAGATTTTGGATTCAAAAAAAAAGAGTATTTGGAGGGAAATTTTAAAACTATAACTTTAGATGAAAATCAACAAAAAATTGATTATATTATAAAACAATATTTCCTCGTGTGAATTTCAAGCCACCACTTTTAATGAATACAAAATTAGTTAAAGAGTTTTTTTAGCCTTCTTAAATTATTTTAAATCCCCAATTCCTCTTTTAGTATTTCAATTAATCTACTTGTAGGGATATTTTCGATTTCACTTTTATCATAAATAGTTAAAGCATATATATCTTGTTCTTGATCTTTATAATAAGTAATTATTCTATAGTCTCTGCTTGGGATATTATGCTAGAACAGAGGGATTATTTAATCCCTCTGTTTTTTACTCTAAAGCACTTTTTTGTCTCGATAGATCTATTTTATTCTCCTCTACTAGATGCTGATTTTTATAAAATAACAAATAAGTTGATGGGAGAATTAAAAGTGTCAAAAGAGTTGAGCTTACAATTCCTCCTGTTATAACAACTGAAAGCGGATA
>JAMOMG010000165.1 GCA_027068695.1 Flavobacteriaceae bacterium | reverse complement strand
TAAAAAAATGGATATAAAAAGTAAATTTTTATATTTTCTGCAAAATTACGCTTTTTTTGGTAGTAAAAATACGCTAAGTTCAATCTTTAAAAATAGAGAGTAAAATCAATAAAAAACTGTATTTTTAATTTTTAAATTATTAAACTTTTTGGAATTAAAAATTCAAATACAAACATTGCCATCTTCACCTGGTGTTTATCAGTATTACGATAAAGAAGGTGTTATCTTATATGTGGGAAAAGCTAAAAACTTAAAAAAGAGAGTTACTTCTTATTTTACAAAAACGCATGATAATGGTAAAACAAGGGTATTAGTAAAAAAAATAGCAACCATTAAACACATTGTAGTAAATTCTGAAACAGATGCGCTTTTATTAGAAAATAATTTGATAAAAAAATACCAGCCACGCTACAATGTGCTGTTAAAAGATGATAAAACATACCCCTGGATTTGTATTAAAAAAGAGCGATTTCCACGAATATTTTTAACAAGAAATGTAATAAAAGATGGTTCAGAGTATTTTGGACCTTACACTTCGGTAAGAACTGCACGAGCTCTATTGGATTTAATTAAAGAATTGTATCAATTGAGAACGTGTAATTACGATTTAAGTAAAAAAAACATTGAATTAAAAAAGTATAAGGTTTGTTTAGATTACCATATTGGAAATTGTAAAGGAGCTTGTGAAGAGTTACAAACGGAAGAAGATTATCAACGAGATATTGATGCTATAAGGAACCTTATAAAAGGTAACTTTAAGCATTCTTTACAACTATTTAAGGAGTTAATGCATCAATTTGCTGATAAAATGGAGTTTGAAGAAGCTCAAAAAATTAAAGAAAAAATAGATTTATTGGCTAATTATCAAGCAAAATCAACTGTTGTAAATCCATCAATTACAAATGTAGATGTATTTTCACTAATTTCAGATGAAGGTTATGCCTATGCTAATTTTTTTAAAATTATAAATGGTTCAATTATTCAATCTCATACTACTGAAATAAAAAAGAAATTAAATGAAACTGATAAAAAATTATTAGAATTATTTATTATTGAAATTCGAACTAGATTTAATTCTCAGTCTAAAGAAATTTACGTGCCGTTTAAAGTTGATTTAGGAGAAGGATTAAAAGTGACAGTCCCAAAATTGGGTGATAAAAAGCGCATTGTAGAGTTGAGTATTAGAAATGCCAAGTATTTTAGACAAGAGCGTTTTAAACAAATAAAAATTGTTGATCCAGACAGGCATGTAAATCGTATAATGGCACAAATGAAAAAAGATTTACGACTTACAAAAGAGCCTCGCCATATTGAATGCTTTGATAATTCGAATATACAGGGTACAAACCCTGTTGCTGCTTGTGTAGTTTTTAAAAATGGGAAACCAAGTAAAAAAGAATATCGGCATTTTAATATAAAAACGGTAGTTGGCCCAGATGATTTTGCGTCTATGGAAGAGGTTGTGTTTAGACGTTATAAGCGATTAAAAGAAGAAGACCAGCCATTACCACAATTAATTGTAATTGACGGTGGTAAAGGACAATTATCATCAGCTTTAAAGAGTTTAGATGTTTTAGGGCTACGAAATAAAATTGCAATTATTGGAATTGCAAAACGATTAGAAGAGATTTATTATCCAAATGATCCCATTCCGCTATATCTAGATAAAACTTCTGAAAGTTTAAAAATAATTCAACGACTTAGAGATGAAGCACATCGGTTTGGGATTACGCATCATAGAAATAAAAGAAGTAAATCGGTACTAGTTAATGAATTAGAACAAATTTCTGGGATTGGTAAACAAACTATTGTATCTTTAATGAAACATTTTAAATCGGTAAAAAGAATAAAATTAGCATCGTTTGATGAAATTGAAAAAATAATAGGAGTAAACCGAGCAAAAAAAATAAAAGAATATTATCAAAAAAAATAAGATGAGAAAACTCTTAATAGCTGTTTTAATATTATCTATTTCATTTGTTTATTCACAAAAGAATAAAGAACAAAAGGACCTAAAAGTAGGTTTAGTTCTTAGTGGTGGCGGTGC
>JAMOMG010000164.1 GCA_027068695.1 Flavobacteriaceae bacterium | reverse complement strand
ATAGTTACAGTGCTTACGTTTTTTTAATACAGTTAAGAAAGAAAATTTTAAATAAAAATCAAGTAGAAAAGTTATATCATAAAATTGATACAAGTAAGCTTTCAAAAGTTCAATTAAATGATATAAACAGAATCATTAACCCATTCCAAACTTTAAAAGTGGGTAAGCAATTAATGGATTTTACTTTATCAAATACTAAAAAGGAATTAATAAGCACCATAGATTATAGAGGAAAAGTACTGTTAATTGATTTTTGGGCTTCTTGGTGCACACCTTGCAGAAAACAAAATCCTAATTTATCAAAAATTTATAATGAGTTCAAAAATAATGATTTTGAGATTCTTGGAGTATCAATTGATAAAGATTTGGATAAGTGGATGTCAGCAGTTAAAAAAGACAAATTAATTTGGAGAAATGTGATTGATACAAGAGGGCAAGAAAGTGAAATTTTGATTAAGTATGGGGCAACTAATTCTGTTCCACAGAATTTTTTAATTGATAAAAATGGATTAATAATTGCCAAAAATATTTCTATAATTGACTTAAAAATATATTTACATAACAATAATTCAAACGTAAGAGAAATCCATTAAAAAAATAATATGAAAAATCTAATCACCCTATTTTTTTTAGTAACAATTAACATTCTTTTTTCTCAAAATGGAAAAGTCTACCCAAAGAACAACGCTATAAAAGCTGGAGAAACTAATACTTTTATCTACGAACCACCAAATAATATAAAAATTCCTGTTAAATCTTATGTAACTATTATTCATCACAGACAAAAAATAACAGCACCATTAGTTAAGAAAAACAGTGAATATCAATTTTCTTTAGAAATAACCAAAGCTATGAATGTTATTGTGATGGCTGTGTTTGATTGGGACAAGAAGCTGATAGATAACAATCAAAAAAGAGGATATATTATTAATATTATATATAATACCGATGATGAAAAAGCAAAAGCTAAATTAGATTATTTAACATATTTAAATACATCCATTTTTTATTTAAAATTAGACCCTCCATTTGAAGAAAGAATAAAGCAATTTGAGGAAGTTTTTAACTTAAACCCCAATTTAAAAGGAGGAGAAAGCTATATTGGATATTTATATTTAAAATATAAACTTAATAGTTTTAGCACAGAACCTGAAATATTAAAACATATCGACTATTTAAGAACAAAAGATGATGAGCAAAATTTAATTTATGCAATGCAATTGAATTCTATAATAGGAAGAGTTAATGAAAGTAACAAAATTAAACAATTGATTGTTTTAAAACATCCAAAAGGTACTACTGCTAAAAATAAGTTTATTTCAACTTTCAGGGCTTCTAAAGGTAAAACAGAAGACTCAATATTAGCATCACTTCATGAATATACAACAAAGTTTAATGATTCCATTTCTCAAGAAGCAGATGTTTTTTATTTAGCATTACTTAAATTGAAATTAGAGGAAAGAGATACATTGGTTTTAGGTAATTATGAAAACAAAGTCAAAGAGACTTTATATATTGCTATATATTATAATGAGTATGCTTGGGATTTGTCGGGAGGTGATTTAACAAGTGCTGGTGAAGATTTAAATTTTGCAAAGTTTTTATCTAAGAAAGCTTTAGATATTACAAAAGATGCTATGGATCATCCAGAAGAACACGGTGGTTATGATGTAAAAGATAATTACAATAATTATGCAGATACCTATGCCTTAATTCTTTACAAATTGAAAGAGTATAATTTAGCGTTTAGTTACCAAGATGAAGTTAGAAAGCAGAATGGACTAGACAAAGGAGGTAAAGAGCGTTATGCAGCAATTGCAGAAAAAGCAAAAGGGTCAAAATTCACCAAGGATTATTTAGAAGAACAACTAACTGCTGGTGTAGATTCAAAAATTATAATGAATCAATTGAAAAAAATTTATAAAGAGTTAAACCTTTCCGATAAAAAATTTAATAATTTAAAAGAAAAATCAGTAAAATTAGCAACAGAAAAATCTCAAAAGGAAATAATTGAAATGTACGGGCAACTAAATGCTTCTGAATTTAATTTGGTAAACTTAGAAGGGAAAACTGTTAAATTATCAGATTACAAAGGAAAGATAGTAGTATTAGATTTTTGGGCAACTTGGTGTGGTCCTTGTAGAGCATCTTTCCCTAATATGCAAAAACTAATTAAAAAATACGAGAATTACCCCGTTGAATTTTTCTTTATTGATGCTTTTGAGCGTGGTGAAAAAGAAGCTATTAAAAAGAATGTTGTAAAATTTATTACAGATAACAATTACACATTTAATGTTTTATTCGATTTCGATAATAAAGTAGCAGAAAATTATAAAGTGAAATTAATACCAATGAAAATAGTAATAAATAAAAATGGAGAAATTATATCTGTGAATAGCTCAGAAGATAATTTAGATGCTTTAATTAAAGAAAATATTGAATAAAACTGCTTACAGTACTGTACTACACATAAAAAATTGTCTATTCTAATATGTTGAATGTTATTACTTCTATAAGTGAATTACTAAACTTCAATAATCGAACTCTAACTGAAAAAGACAGACTCGAATATTTTAGTTCTCTGAACAAAATAGAATTCACAAGAAAAGACTGTATGAATATTTTGAGAATATTTCTCCTGCAACTGCAAGTAGAGATTTGAAAAAAGGTGTAGAATTAAACTTATTTCAAAAAATTGGAAAAATGAATAAAACAAAATATAAAAATTTGGCTTTGTGTTAAACCGAAAACGTAGCGTCTTTTAATACGCCCCATTTGATACACAAACTACTCCACGCTATGATACGGGTGGTAGATTGTATTATTATTAGTCTATTTTGTATGCGTTAAGGATAGTAGTGGCATCCTTTTTAGGCAACGACTAAAAAGATATAACGAATAGCCTGACCCAATAGGGGAACGCCCATAAAATTATAAATGAAGTTTTTAGCTAAATAATATAATAAGGTATTGCCTAATATTTTTACATTTTAGACAGTTCCTTTTAAACTTATCTTGAATAGTTCGGTGCTTCCTTAGTTATGGTAACATCGTGAGGGTGACTTTCTCGCATACCAGCAGAAGTAATTTTAACAAACTTTGCCTGTTTTTGAGCGGCAATATTTTTAGCTCCACAGTAGCCCATACCCGCACGTAATCCTCCTATAAATTGATGCATTGTTTCATGCAATTCACCTTTGTACGGTACTCTTCCTACAATACCTTCAGGAACCAATTTCTTAATGTCAGATTCTACATCTTGGAAATAACGATCTTTTGATCCTTTCTCCATAGCTTCTACAGAACCCATTCCTCTATACGACTTAAATTTTCTTCCTTCAAAAATAATAGTTTCACCTGGTGATTCTTTTGTCCCTGCTAATAAAGAACCTAACATAACACTATCAGCACCTGCAGCAATTGCTTTGGGGATATCACCTGTATAACGAACACCACCATCTGCAATAACAGGAACTCCCGTATCTTTAATCGCCTCTGAAACTTCAATAATTGCAGAAAGTTGTGGATAACCTACACCGGCAACTACACGTGTTGTACAAATTGAACCAGGGCCAATACCAACTTTTACAGCATCTGCACCAGCTTCAACTAAATATTTAGCAGCTTCACCAGTTGCTATATTTCCTACAACAATATCAGTAGTTGGATATGTAGCTTTAATTTCTTTTAAAATGGTTACTACACTTTTTGTGTGTCCGTGAGCGGTATCAATAATTAAAGCATCAACTCCAACTTTTATTAGTGCTTCTGCCCTTTTAAATGCATCTCCTGTAACTCCAATTGCAGCCGCTACGCGTAAACGTCCATATTGATCTTTATTAGCATCCGGGTTTTCAATTACTTTAATAATATCTCTGTACGTTATCAATCCAACCAATTTGTAGTTTGCGTTTACAACTGGTAATTTTTCAATTTTATTTTCTTGTAAAACAAGTTCAGCTTGTTTTAGTGAAGTTCCTTCTGGTACAGTAACCAAATTTTTAGAAGTCATTACTTCAGAAATTTTACGGGTATTATCGCTTTCAAAACGTAAATCTCTGTTGGTAATAATACCAATAAGTGTTCCTTCTTTATTAATTACAGGAATACCTCCAATACTGTATTCACGCATTAAATTTTTTGCAGTTAATACTGTTTCTTCTTTTGTTACTGTAACAGGTTCTAAAATCATACCTGATTCTGATCGCTTTACTTTTTTTACTTCGTCTGCTTGTTTTTCAATAGACATGTTTTTATGTAAAACCCCAATACCGCCAACTCTGGCCATAGCAATTGCCATTTCAGATTCTGTTACGGTATCCATTGCAGCTGAAACTATAGGGACGTTTAGTGTGATATTTTTTGTAAACTTTGCTTGAATATTTACCTCACGTGGTAAAACTTCTGAAAATGCGGGAATTAGTAGTACGTCATCGTAAGTTAAACCTTCTCCTACGAATTTTGAAGTGTGTAAAATCATAATGCAATCAACTTAGAAATTAATTGCGAGCAAATTTACACTATTTATATTAAATAGTTGTTTTATTTTTTTATAAACTTTTTAAATACATAATTATGGCTTTTCTAATATCTTTTGCCACATCAGTATCTTTATTTTGATAAACTTTAACAACACCCTTATTTTCAGGTTTCAAAAAAGGTATATCATATCCTTTTAACAAATAATCACTAAAGGCAACGGTATACGTTTTTGAATCAATAATTGCTTTATTATTAACGAGCCACTTTTTATTGGCTTTATCATAAGTTACATTATAACGTTGTAAATATGCTCCTTTCCCTGCTTTTAACCTACCGTAATTTAATACTTTTTTTAGCAAGCTACCTTTCAATTCAACCTTCAATACTTCACCTCCAAATGGTAACACTCTAAAAATATCAATACCTGTAATATCTCCTTGTAATTCATCATCTATTCGTATAGATCCTCCGTTTATTAATGCACAATCAACCTTATTATCAAAACTATAAGCCATCGCTTCAGCAATTAATACCCCTAAATTAGTTTGCTCACTTCTAATGGGTGTATCTCTTCCGTCTAGTGGTTCAACTGCTGTATAAATTACTTCATTTGGATTTGGAAGAATTTCTTTAATTTTTTCATCGAGTAATACATTCCATTTCTGAACAATATTATTTACTTTTTCATCAATACCTGTTTCTTTGGTAATTGGAACCAACTCTGATTTGATAATAGTTTCTTTGGTTTTGGTATTGTAAGAAATTCTATGTACATATACTGTTTTAGCATTGGCATCAGCTTTTGTAATTTTAGAATTCCCAACAGGGACAGACATATTTACATGTTCATGTCCACCCATAATTAATGGTACTTTAGGAAACATGTTTGCAAGCATTTTATCTTGTTCTATGGTCACATGTGTAAGTCCGAAAATAATATCTGTCTTTGGTTCTAAGGTATTGTATGCATACTTTGCAGATTCATAAAAATCACCATAGTCAACATAATTTTTAGGATTTGCATTTATTGTAGCACTAAAAAAACCAATTTTTATAGATTTTCCATCTTTATTTTTAACATCAAAAATAACTGTTTTAGGAAGTTCTTTAGAAATACTATCTTTAAAAACAGCAAAACGTTTGCTGGTACTGTCCTTTAATTTATGAATGGGATTCGTAGCAATCCACTGAAAATTTGATTCATTCAAACGTTGTTGAAATTCTTGCTCATTTAAATCAAATTCATGATTTCCTAAAGCAACTAAATCAAAATTCATGGCATTCATTACCTCAATCATTTGTTTACCTTTGATACGCTCTCCTTTGTATTTGATTGTTCCCAATAGAGATGGATTTAAAAAATCTCCAGCCATAAACATAAAAGTATTGGGGTTTTCTTTTAATAAATCTTGATGCAATTTTTCTGCCCTAGCCATTCCTCCTACTTTCCCTCCTTCTAAAGGTGCTATTTCATAGACATCATTTAATTGTAGAAAAGTAAATTCGACAACATTGTTTTCTTTTGAGCAAGAAACTAATAAACTTAAACTTATTAAAATATAGAATATTTTTTTCATAATTTTTTTTTTAGGAAAACAAAACTACACTTATTTAATTTATTTTAAAAAATGTAATGGAATAATTTATTCAAAAATTGATATTTTTAAATTATTAGTGGTTTTACAGTAACAGAACTTGAATTAAGATTTCTCAAATTTCATGTTGTTTTTCAGTTATTCAGAAGTGTTTAGAAAATTGACAATAAGGTTTATAAGTTCGTTTCTATGTACAGAATTAAACATATTTTGCGCGTGAGATGCTCCAGAGAATATTTTAAGTTCTTTAGGGTTACTCGATTCGTTGTATATTTTATTTACACGAGTAAAAAGACGTTCATTTTTAGAAACCACAAATAACTTTTTTATAGACTTACTCGTAATTCCATCACCACCTGCAGGTGCAAGAAGCACAACCTTAGTTATTGTTTTATCGCTTTTTGTATTTAATGCATTCAGTACTGCTGCACCTCCCATGCTTCCTCCTACAATTGAAATCTCATTAAAACCTTTTTCTTTTAAAAAATGAATAGCACCTAATATATCTAACGAGCGTTTATTTGTACTTCCTTTTTTACTATTTCCATAACCTCTAAAATCTATAGAAAGTGAAGAAATGCCTTTTTTTTGTAATTTTTCAGCTATAAAATACCAACTTTCCTTGTTAAAAACAGCTCCGTGAGCAAAAATAACCACAAGCTTATTACTCGCCTTAAAAAATGATGCCTCAATACTCCCTCCATCTTCAGTCACATAATTCACTAATTTAAAATGTGTGGTGTCTACAACCATTTTAGATTGCGCATTTAAGCCTCCTAAAAAAAGGAACAGAAACACAATGTGTAAATATTTATTTTTCATTTTGTATTTATTAAGTTTTAAATATGCTATTGTAAATGGCAATATATGCTATAAAAAAATGAAATAAACTTTAAATAATGTTAAAAATTTTTAAAGCTTCATTGTAGGCACTTTCAAAACTCATAGCATTAATTCCTGTTGGAGCCTTTTGTTGCTGAAAGTAAGAAAACAACTTCTCTGTAGGCATATTTCCCGTAAGTTCATCTTTAGCCATAGGGCAACCTCCATACCCTCTAATTGCACCGTCAAATCTATGACAACCTGCTTTATAGGCTGCATCAACTTTTTCAAACCAAGTTGATGGTGTTGTGTGTAAATGGGCTCCAAATTCAATAGTTGGGTATGCAGGTATTAAGTTTGAAAATAGATAATCTATAATTTTTGGAGTAGAACTACCTACAGTATCAGATAATGACAAAATGGTAATACCCATTTTTGATAGTTTATCAGTCCAATTTGACACAATTTCAACATCCCAAGGATCTCCATAAGGGTTTCCAAAGCCCATAGACAAATAAGCTACAACTTCTTTATTTGTTTTAATTGAAATATTTAAAAGTTTATCTAAAATCTCAATAGATTGTGCTATTGTTTTCCCTGTATTTCTCATTTGAAAATTTTCAGAAATAGAAAACGGATATCCTAAATAATCTATTTCTTCAAATTGCGAAGCATCTTCACCACCTCTAACGTTTGCAACAATTGCCAACAACTTACTATGGGTATTACTTAAATCTAATTTGGCAAGCACCTCTGCCGTATCACGCATTTGAGGAATGGCTTTTGGAGAAACAAAGCTACCAAAATCAATGGTATCAAAGCCTACCCGCAACAATGCATTAATATATTGTACTTTGTCTTCCGTAGATATAAAATGTGATTTTATACCTTGCATAGCATCTCGTGGACATTCTATAATTTTTATACGTTGCATCTACGGTCAAATATACAAAACCAATTAAGACAATACTATAAAAATAGCAATAGCTATAAAGATTAAAATTTTAAACCATTTTAACTTTGTATTAAACGTTGGATGATTTTTTAGATAGGAAGCAAAATAACCAGATAGCATAGAAACCATTGAAAAAATTAACAAGGCCTGAAGCATAAATAAGATTCCTAAAACATAAAATTGAATAATAGTATTTTGTGTTGTACTATATAAAAACCCAGGAAAGAAGGCTAGAAAGAAAATAGAAACTTTAGGGTTTAAAACGTTCATAATAAAACCTTGTTTATACAAGTTTATCAAATTTTTCTTTGTTGCTTTTGAATCTAAAAAAATTTCGTTAGTAGATTTATATGTTTGAAATGCTAAATACATTAAGTAAAAAGCACCAAGTAATTTGATGGTAAAATATAAATTTTCTGATTGTTTTAGAATTGCCGAAATACCAAAAGCAACCAAGGAAGTATGAATTAGAATGCCTGACACTAAACCAAGCGCAGTTACTATTCCGTATTTTTTTCCGTTAGTAATGCTCTGAACCAATACATAAATAATATCTGGCCCAGGCATTAGTGTTAAAAGCATTGAAGCTCCAATAAATGATATAAGAATTTCGTAATTCAATTTAAACTTGTGCTAAAATAGCTTTATTAATTTGTTTAATTAATGTTGGACCTTCATAAATAAAACCTGTAAAAATTTGAATTAAATCGGCGCCTGCATTTATTTTCTCCAATGCATCTTCTGCTGAGTGAATTCCTCCCACTCCAATTATAGGAAATGCTTTATTCGATTTTTCAGCTAAATATTTAATAACTTTTGTACTTCTATCTCTAATTGGTTTTCCGCTCAATCCTCCATTGCCAATTTTTTCTAATTCATTTTCCTTAATTTTTAGATTTTCTCTATGTACAGATGTATTTGAAGCAATAACACCATCAATTTTAGTTTTTGCAACCAATTCAATAATTTCATCTAATTGAGTCGTGTTTAAATCGGGTGCAATTTTTAATAAAATAGGTTTTTGTTTTTTAAATCTTTTATTTTCTTGCTGAATCTCAGTAATAAGCTCAATCAAATAATCCTTATCGTTTAATTTAGCATGGCTATTTACATTTGGGCAACTTATATTTAACACAAAATAATCAACAAACGGATGCAATTCTTGAAAACAGGTTAAGTAATCTTCAGTATAATTATTAGGTAACGTAGCTGTATTTTTACCTATATTTCCTCCAATTATTGTTTTTCCTTTGTTCTTTTTTAAATTTTTAACAGCTGCTAAAACACCATTGTTATTAAAACCCATTCGGTTTATAATAGCCTTATCTGCTTTCAACCTAAATAATCTCTTTTTAGGATTCCCTTCTTGAGCTTTTGGCGTAACCGTTCCAATTTCAATAAATCCAAAACCAAAACTTGCCAGTTCATTATACAAAATCGCATTTTTGTCAAAACCAGCAGCCAAACCAATAGGATTCTTAAAAGTTAAACCAAATAAGTTTCTTTCTAATTTTTTATCTTCAATACTAAATATCTTTCTAAAAACAGAAGCTATTCCAGGAACTTTAAAAAGAATTTTTATCAGAGCAAATGTAAAATAATGAACTTTCTCAGGATCAAACAAAAAGAATAACGGACGAATAATTCGTTTATACATTGAAATATGTTTGTGTAAAATTAAAAAAAAGTACTGAATATACTCCTAAAAAAACGTCATTCTGAATTTATTTCAGAATCTCATACTATATTTGATGGGAAACTGAACTAAATTCAGTTTGACGTAATACTATTTAAAATTACATAAATATTTTAAGTTGACTCGTTGTGTATTAACATGAAATTTCATCAATCTGAGTGAATTTTAGCCTTTTTAGGATTAAAATTAGTATCGAGAATAGAAATTTTATTTTGAAAAGCAGTTCTCGATACAATTTTCTATCGAAAATCACTCGACCTGACGTTGAATTCATAATAATAATAATAATAATAATAATAATATATAATGCACAAAGGGTTTTAAGTTACTATTTTTATATACTAATTAAATATTTTCTTCTCTAATTTGCATATAAGATTTTGGGTGCAAACAAG
>JAMOMG010000163.1 GCA_027068695.1 Flavobacteriaceae bacterium | reverse complement strand
CTTGCATTTTCCAATGAAAAAGGCAATTGCCAATTTTGATTTCGTTCCCAATTTATTTCTCCTAATTTTGGAGATATTTTCATTAACTCTGATAGTTTTTTAGGAGATTCCTTTTTCAAAACTTTATTTAATTTTTCAGCTTCATTTAAAAAAATTCCTTGTGTAAACTCTACTGTTGGAACTTTTGTTTGAAAATCTAGTGATTTAGCTGGAGATATAACTATTTTCATTTTAAATTTTATTTACATCATAAAATTAGAACTATTTATTTAAAGTATAAGTATAAATCAAATACTTTAAAATTATTTTAGAATAATTAAACTCTATTATAAATTTTGAATGTAACCTTGCATTTTTTCAAAAAGTAATGCTACGTGGTAACCATCCATTAATGCATGATGTACCTCAACAGAAAAAGCAATTTTTTTTCTATCATTATCCTCAAAATATTTTCCAAAAACTAATTTCGGAATTCCTTTTTGTCCTTCATCTCCTTTTCTTGCATGCTTAAATCCGGTAAATGAAATCCAAGGTAATGTTGAACAATGTACTAAATCTAAAGCATTTAGTGCAGGGTTAAAATCAATACCCTTTTGGTGATTTTCAATTACTTTTTTACCTCTTTCGTTAAATACTTTAATAGATTTTTCACAATTAAAATAACAAAACGAGAATGTATTATCATCATTTAAAATTGTTGAACCAATATTAATTTCATCAAATTTAACTACTTTATTCTTATAAATTCGCAATTTAAATTCCTCAATTTGGTTTATACATTTTACTGCAATAAATATACAGGCCAACGAGAATGACAATTGATTTTCTTTACAATAGTTATAAAGATTTGTAACATCTAAATTAGAAGTAATATTAAAAAACGGATCTTCATATGTTTTAAAAAATTCATATTGAGATTTTCGATACCAATTTTCAATATCAAACTCTTTCATATTAATCTTTTTGATTTATAGTGTAGTTTCTCCATTTTTCAATGCATTGTTTCATATCTTCTGGAATTTCAGAATTAAATTGTAAGTTTTTTTTAGTTATTGGATGCTCAAATCCCAACGTTTTTGCGTGCAATGCCTGCCTAGGTAAAATTTTAAAGCAATTTTCAACAAACTGTTTGTATTTTGTAAAAGTAGTACCCTTTAAAACTTCATTTCCTCCGTAGCGTTTATCGTTAAATAAAGTATGACCTATATGTTTAAAGTGAGCTCTTATTTGATGAGTTCTTCCTGTTTCTAACTTACATTGTACTAACGTAACATAGCTAAAACGTTCTAAAACTTTATAATGTGTTACCGCATGTTTTCCAAATTCGCCATCAGGAAAAACACTCATTTGCAACCTATTTTTTAAACTTCTTCCTATATTTCCTTCAATGGTTCCTTCATCTTCATCAATATTTCCCCAAACCAATGCGTAATACAATCTTTCTGTAGTTCTATCAAAAAATTGTTTTGACAAATGAGCCATAGCATATTCTGTTTTGGCAACTACCAACAAACCACTGGTATCTTTATCAATTCTATGAACCAAACCAGGACGTTCATTAGAATTATTAGGTAAATTCTCAATATGATAAATCAATCCATTTACCAAAGTACCAGAGTAATTACCATGACCTGGATGTACAACCATACCGGCAGGTTTATTAACTACCAATACATGGTCATCTTCAAATAAAATACTTAATGGAATGTTTTCTGCAACTAATAAATTTTCATGAGGTGGATGTGCTAAAACAACACGTACAATATCTTTTGGCTTTACTTTATAATTAGATTTTACTGAAATCTCATTTACCAAAATATTTCCTGCTTTTGCTGCCTGTTGAATTTTATTTCTTGTTGTATTTTCAATAAAATTCATTAAAAATTTATCAACACGTAAAGGCTCTTGTCCGTCTTGAGCTATATATCTATAATGCTCATAAAATTCTTCTTGTTGTGGTTCTTCAGTATTCATTAATTTTCTCCCTTCATATTTTGTATATACCTCCCTGTACCTCTGCCATCACCTAATTTTAAATTGATTACTGAATTTTTAGGTATTTTATCTCCTGCCTTTAAT
>JAMOMG010000162.1 GCA_027068695.1 Flavobacteriaceae bacterium | reverse complement strand
GCGAACTGGGTTATTGTAGTGGTATCGAAAATTATTCTCGTTATTTAGACCGAAGAGAACCTGGCACAAGACCTTTTTGTCTATTAGACTATTTCCCTGATGATTATTTAATGATTATTGATGAAAGCCATGTAACCATTCCTCAAGTTCATGCAATGTATGGAGGTGACAGGTCTCGTAAAGAGAATTTAGTTGAATTTGGATTTAGATTGCCAGCGGCAATGGATAACAGACCTTTAAAATTTGATGAATTTGAAGCCATACAAAACCAAGTAATTTACGTAAGTGCCACACCTGCAGATTATGAGCTTCAAAAAACAGAAGGTGTTTTTGTAGAGCAAATAATTAGACCAACAGGCTTATTAGATCCAGCAATTGAAGTACGTCCCAGCATCAATCAAATTGATGATTTAATTGAAGAAATTCAACTAAGAGTTGAAAAAGATGAACGCACTTTAGTTACAACACTTACCAAAAGAATGGCTGAAGAATTAACCAAATATTTAAGTCGAATCCAAATTCGATGCCGTTACATTCATTCAGATGTTGATACCTTAGAGCGTGTTGAAATTATGGCTGATTTACGAAAAGGCTTGTTTGATGTATTAATTGGTGTAAACCTTCTACGTGAAGGGTTGGATTTACCTGAAGTTTCTTTAGTTGCTATTTTAGATGCCGATAAGGAAGGTTTTTTGCGCTCACACCGTTCTCTTACTCAAACTATTGGTAGAGCTGCTAGACATATTGAAGGAAAAGCAATTATGTATGCTGATAAAATGACCAATAGCATGCAATTAACCATTGATGAAACAAATCGAAGAAGAGAAAAACAAATAGCTTACAATACCGCAAACAACATCACTCCCACCCAAATTAAAAAAAGTATTGAAAATACGTTGGCAAAAAATACTGGAGCATCCTACAGATATGATTCTACTTCAAATATGGCTGCAGAAGAAGAACTAGCCTATTTAACAAAATCTGAAATTGAAAAACGAATTCGTGATAAACGAAAACATATGGAAAAAGCAGCTAAAGAACTCGACTTTATTTTGGCTGCTAAACTACGAGATGAAATTAAAACTTTAAAAGAAAAAATATAAAAAAGAAATAAGTAGTTTATAGCATAAATCTTCAAAAGAAATTTCAGATATAAACTACTTACTTAAACTGAATTATTAATTTCCTTTTTTATAATCTGCTAAAAATTTAGCCAAACCTATATCCGTCAACGGGTGTTTTAGTAATCCCTTAATAGAAGACAAAGGACCCGTCATTACATCTGACCCCAATTTTGCACAATCTATAATATGCATTGTATGACGTACAGAAGCTGCTAAAATTTGGGTTTCAAAACCATAATTATCATAAATCAATCTTATTTCAGATATAAGGTGTAAACCATCTGTTGAAACATCGTCTAATCTACCAATAAAAGGTGAAACATACGTTGCTCCTGCTTTTGCTGCTAATAATGCTTGTCCGGCAGAAAAAACTAGTGTTACATTTGTTTTAATCCCTTTGTCAGAAAAATACTTACAAGCCTTTATTCCATCTGCAATCATAGGTAATTTAACTACAATTTGCGGGTTTAAAGCGGCTAACTCTTCACCTTCTTTAATCATTCCATCATAATCTGTAGCAATAACTTCCGCACTTACATCACCATCTACCACTTCACAAATTGCTTTGTAATGGTTTATAATATTAGCAGCACCTGTAATTCCTTCTTTAGCCATTAGTGATGGATTTGTAGTAACTCCATCTAATATCCCCAACGCTTGAGCTTCTTTAATTTGATCTAAGTTGGCTGTATCAATAAAAAATTTCATGTATTCTTAATTTATTAAATTAATTTTATTTTATATGGTCATTGAGCGTAGTCGAAATGATATATTTTTACAACTTAACAGTCACTTCGACTTCACTCAGCGACCAAAATGCAAAGTTACAATTTATAATGATTCATTAATAACTTTTCATAAATTGTATCTGGCAATATTTTTTTTAATACGATTGAAAATTTTTGCATAAAGCTCCCTACTTTATAATGAACTTTGGGTCTTGATGTATTGATAA
>JAMOMG010000161.1 GCA_027068695.1 Flavobacteriaceae bacterium | reverse complement strand
TTAAAATTCTATAAATTGAATGAAAAGTATTCTTTTTAGATTACCTCTTTATTTTTTTTAGTAATTTTACATTTCCATTTTCAACTAAAACAAACTATTTATGTCATCTTGGTTTAAAAGAAAAGATAAAGGAATTCAAACTGCAACTGAAGATAAAAGAGATGTACCTAAAGGATTATGGTACAAAACTCCGAGTGGTAAAATTATAGATACTGATGAATTAAAACACAACTTTTACGTTAGCCCAGAGGATGGTTATCATGTTAGAATTGGAAGTGCTGAATATTTTGAAATTCTTTTTGATGATAACAAGTTTAAGGAATTTGATAAGAATATGGTTTCAAAAGATCCCTTAAAATTCTCTGATAGTAAAAAGTATACTGATAGATTAAAACAAGCCTATGAAAAAACAAAACTAAAAGATGCTGTTAGAACTGCTGTTGGTAAATCTTATGGGAAAGACCTAGTTATTGCTGCTATGGATTTTAGCTTTATAGGAGGTTCAATGGGTAGTGTTGTTGGAGAAAAAATAGCTCGTGCAATTGATTATTCAATTAAACATAAAGTGCCTTTTTTAATGATTTCCAAATCTGGAGGAGCAAGAATGATGGAGGCAGCCATATCTTTAATGCAGTTAGTAAAAACATCTGCCAAATTAGCTCAACTTTCTGAGGCAGGTATACCATATATTTCATTATGTACAGATCCAACAACTGGTGGTACAACAGCTTCTTATGCTATGCTAGGCGACATAAATATTGCCGAGCCCAACGCCTTAGTTGCTTTTGCAGGACCCAGAGTTGTTAAAGATACTACAGGTAAAGAATTACCTCCTGGGTTTCAACGTTCAGAATTCGTATTAGAACATGGATTTCTAGATAAAATTGTAGAACGTAAAAATTTAAAAAAACAGGTAAATCTATATATTGATTTAATTCAAAATTTACCAATTAGAAAATAAAAAAGTGAGCTTTAAAAGCTCACTTTTTATCTCTTTTTCAAAATGTTAGAATATTTCACCTCTTAAAGTTACTTCAAATTCTTCACCTTCTTCATTGGTGAAAATTGCCGTATTATCACATCTGCCATCTCCAAAATTTAAAGAACCATTTCTATCATTTTTTTGTAGCTCTACTACTCCACTCACAATAAACCTACAAGCCATTTCACGTCTTAAAGGCTCAATAACAGTTGCAGACAATATTGTGCCATTTTTAAATGTAGTTATCCAATTACCTGTAATCAAAAACACATTATCTCCAAAAGTTCTGGTATCATAGCCTTCAATCCACTCTCTAACTTTAGTACCTCTTCTTGAAGCAAACTCTCCATCAGGCCACGTTATTTTTATATTAACTGTTAATGTAGATTGAGGATTCCCATTTTCATTTTCTCTAACTCTAACCACCGTATTTTCTCCCTCTATGTTTAACTCATTAAAGTAAAATTTTTCAAACGTATATGTAATTGTTAAAGACTTAACATCTGTATCAACAGCATGAACTAAAATAATTTTCCCACTTAAAACAGTACCATTTGGCAATTCACACCCATCTCCAAAATCTAAGGTAATTGTTTTTGTAGTTCCTTCAATAACTACAGTCCTAGCTATACACCCTAAACTTGATATACCTCCTGGGTTACTATCTTCAGAACGTGCTCCTAAACTTTCCTCAGCAAAAAAATCATCAATTACATTATTTACTTCATCTGAAATATTGTCTACTTCAACAAAGGTGTTTGTTTCATCTGCAGATATTGGCTGTGACGAATCAATGTTGTCACTGTTGTTACAACTTGTAAAAAGGAAACTACTAACAACAAAAAATAGTAACAGTTTTAAATTTAAAATTTTCATAAGATTATAATTTTAATGGATTTAACAAAAAATTAACTTTTAATGTATCTTTGACACTCGTATTAGTAAAAGGTTTAATTAGCTTAAAACAATTAAGTTGTTTATACAGTTAATTGTTAATCAAAATAATAATAGTATATTTGCGGCCTGTTTACTGATATTACAGTATTCATACATAAAAATTATTAATACAAATTAATGTTAGCATGTACTTAACAAAAGAAAAAAAAGCAGAAATTTTTGCTAAACACGGTAAAACTGCAACAAACACTGGTTCTTCAGAAGGACAAATTGCCTTATTTACTTTTAGAATTAACCATTTAACAGAGCATTTAAAAAATAATCGTAAAGATTATAATACAGAACGTTCATTAGTTAGACTGGTAGGAAAAAGAAGAAATTTACTTGATTATTTAATTAAAACAGATATCGTGAGGTATCGTGAAATAATTAAAGAATTAGGTTTAAGAAAATAATTTTATAAATTAAGAGGCATATATTGCCTCTTTTTTTTGAAATTTACCACACTTAAAAAAAGCATACATTAAACTTTTCATTGGTTCATATACAACACAACAACTAAAACCAATTGTTTAATTAAATTAAAATATTATTATGATACCAAAGGTATTTAAACAAATTATTGATTTAGGAGATGGAAGAACTATCTCTTTAGAAACAGGAAAATTAGCAAAACAAGCACATGGTTCTGTTGTTGTTCAATCAGGTAAATGTATGTTGTTATGTACAGTTGTTTCCAATTACAAACAAAGTGATGTTGACTTTTTACCATTAACGGTAGATTACCGCGAAAAATTTGCAGCCGCAGGTCGTTATCCTGGAGGTTTCTTCAAAAGAGAAGCAAGACCAAGTGATGGTGAAGTATTAACAATGCGTTTAGTAGATAGAGTTTTACGCCCTCTTTTCCCAAAAGATTACCACGCTGAAACACAAGTGATGATTCAGTTAATGTCTCATGACGAAGATGTAATGCCAGAAGCAATGGCAGGATTAGCTGCATCTGCAGCAATTCAATTAAGCGACTTCCCTTTTGAATGTGCTATTTCTGAAGCACGAGTAGCTAGAGTTAATGGAGAATTTGTTATTAACCCAACACGTTCACAATTAAAAGAATCTGACCTAGAAATGATGATTGGAGCTTCCGCAGATTCAGTAATGATGGTAGAAGGTGAAATGGATGAAATTTCTGAAGAAGAAATGGCTGAAGCTATTAAATTTGCACATGAAGCTATTAAAGTTCAGATTGATGCTCAAATACGTTTAGCAGAAGCTGTTGGCAAAAAAGAAGTTCGCGAATACCAAACTGCTGAAGAAAATGAAGATTTAGCAAAAAGAATACACGATTTAGCGTATGATAAATGTTATGCAATTGCAAAACAAGGAACGTCAAAAGTAGAACGTACTAATGCTTTTGCTGCAATTAAAGAAGAAGTAAAGGCTTCATTTACGGAAGAGGAGATAGCAGAATTTGGCCACCTTATTGGAGATTATTACAGTAAGGCAGAAAAAGAAGCTGTTCGGGAATTAACACTAAGTGAAGGTTTACGATTAGATGGTAGAAAAACTGATGAAATTAGACCAATTTGGTGTGAGGTAGATTATTTACCATCAGTACACGGTTCTGCTATTTTTACTAGAGGAGAAACACAAGCATTAGCAACAGTTACTCTAGGAACATCAAGAGAGGCAAACAAAATTGATATGCCATCTTTTGAAGGTGAAGAAACATTTTATTTACACTATAACTTCCCTCCTTTTTGTACAGGTGAGGCGCGCCCATTAAGAGGTACTTCTCGTCGTGAAGTTGGTCACGGAAATTTAGCTCAACGTGCATTAAAAGGAATGATTTCTGAAAACTGTCCTTATACTGTTCGTATAGTTTCTGAAGTTTTAGAATCTAACGGATCCTCTTCAATGGCAACCGTTTGTGCAGGAACAATGGCATTGATGGATGCTGGTGTTGAAATGAAAAAACCTGTTTCGGGAATTGCTATGGGATTAATTTCTGATGGTAATCGTTATGCTGTATTATCTGATATTTTAGGTGATGAAGATCATTTAGGAGATATGGATTTTAAAGTAACTGGTACTGCTGACGGAATTACTGCTTGTCAGATGGATATTAAAATTAAAGGTTTATCATATGAAATTTTAGTAAATGCACTAAAACAAGCACGTGAAGGTAGGTTACATATTTTAGGTAAAATTACCGATACCATTTCACAACCAAATGCAGAAGTTAAAGCACACGCTCCAAAAATGGTTTCAAAAACTATTCCTGGAGATTTTATTGGCGCTTTAATTGGCCCTGGTGGAAAAGTAATTCAAGAATTACAAAAACAAACAGGATGTACCATTGTTATTAATGAAGACCCTGTTACAGAAGAGGGTATTGTTGAAATATTAGGGACAAACCAAGAAGGTATTGATGCTGTTCTTGCTAAAATTGATGCTATTACATTTAAACCTGAAAGAGGCAGCGTTTACGAAGTGAAAGTTATTAAAATGTTAGACTTTGGTGCTGTAGTAGAATACACAGAAGCCCCTGGAAATGAAGTGCTTTTACACATTTCTGAATTGGCATGGGAACGCACAAATAACGTTTCTGATGTTGTTAAAATGGGTGATGTTTTTGATGTAAAATATTTTGGTAGAGACCCTAAAACTAGAAAAGAAAAAGTTTCTAGAAAAGCATTATTACCTAGACCACCTAGAGAAGAAAGAAAAGAAAAGAAAGACTAATAATTCTTTTAGAAATAATAAAAAAGCTCCTCAAAATTGAGGAGCTTTTTTATTTAATTAAATTATTTCATCTTAAAATAAGATTATACAAAATATTAAAATTGCACTATAAAATAATAATTTATTGCTCATTTTGTAACATTTTTAAAATTACTACGTATAATATAGTGTACACTTTATATAAACAATCATACACTAGCTAATTAAATGAGACAACTCAAAATTACAAAACAGGTTACTAACAGAGAAACCGCATCATTAGACAAATACCTACAAGAAATTGGAAAAGTTGATTTAATTACTGCTGAAATGGAAGTTGAATTGGCTCAACGGATTAAAGCAGGAGATCAAGAAGCTCTAGAAAGATTAACAAAAGCAAACTTGCGTTTTGTTGTATCAGTAGCAAAACAATACCAAAATCAGGGATTAACATTACCTGACTTAATTAATGAAGGAAATTTAGGCTTAATAAAAGCTGCAAAGCGATTTGACGAAACTCGTGGTTTTAAATTTATCTCTTATGCTGTTTGGTGGATTCGTCAATCTATTTTACAAGCATTGGCCGAACAGTCTCGTATTGTACGTTTACCTCTAAACAAAATTGGTTCTATTAATAAGATCAACAAAATGTATGCTTTTTTAGAGCAAGAGAATGAAAGACCTCCTTCTGCTGAAGAAATTGCAAAAAAGCTAGATATGACTGTTAATGACGTTAAAGAATCTATGAAAAATTCTGGCCGTCATGTATCTATGGATGCTCCTTTAATTGAAGGTGAAGATTCTAACTTATATGATGTATTGAACACTGGAGAATCTCCAAATCCAGACAGATCATTATTACACGAATCATTAAAAGTTGAAATTGAACGTGCTTTAGAAACTTTAACTCCTAGAGAAGCTGATGTGGTTCAGTTATACTTTGGCTTGGGAGATGCACACCCTATGACTTTAGAAGAAATTGGAGAAACATTTGATTTAACTCGTGAACGTGTTCGACAAATTAAAGAAAAAGCGATTAGAAGATTGAAACACACCTCTCGAAGTAAAATTTTAAAAACATACTTAGGATAATTTAATTACAAATTAATAGTTATTAATTACGAATTTAAAAAGGCTGTTTGAAATTTAAATTTCAAACAGCCTTTTTCATATATTTGTGAAAACAATTCAAACAACAACCTACTCTAATGAATAAATTTATTGCTCCTTCAATTTTAGCTGCAGATTTTGCCAACTTACAACATGCTATTGAAATGATAAACAATAGTAAAGCAGATTGGTTTCATATTGATGTTATGGATGGTGTATTTGTGCCAAATATTTCGTTTGGAATGCCTGTTATTAAAGCCATTAAAAAACATGCTACCAAAACCATGGATGTTCACTTAATGATTGTAGATCCTGATAGGTATATTTCAAATTTTAAAAAAGTTGGAGCAGATATTTTAACGGTACATTACGAAGCCTGTACCCATTTACACAGAACCATACAGGCTATTAAAGCCGAAGGAATGAAAGCTGGAGTATCTTTAAATCCACACACACCAATCGCTGTTTTAGAAGATATTATTTGTGATTTAGATTTAGTATTAATTATGAGTGTTAATCCTGGATTTGGCGGACAAAGTTTTATTGAAAATACTTATAAAAAAATTGAGCAACTAAAAAATTTAATAGCGTACTCAGGCTCAAAAGCTTTGATTGAAGTTGACGGTGGCGTTACAGATAAAAACATAGAACAACTCTCTGAAGCAGGAGCTGATGCATTTGTTGCAGGAAGTTTTGTTTTCAAAAGTGAAAATCCCTCTGAAACTATTAGTAATTTAAAAATTTTAGCTTCTAAATAATTAGTTTTCTTCTAATTCATATTGCTTTAATAAGTATTTCAATATATCTGTGGTAGTTACAATACCTACAAGTATGTCATTTTCAACAACTGGTAAGGCATGAAATTCATTTTTAGATAAAATTTCTACAACAGATTTTACAGTTATACTAGAATTTATCTTTATTGGATTTTTAACCATAATCTGACCAATACTCAACATACTGTAAACAGCATTATCTATTTTAATTTCGTTGGCATCGTACGAATCTAAAAAGCTAATTCGTTTTAAATCGGAAAGACTTAACATTCCTATAATATGCTCATCTTCAACAATTGGAATATGCCGAATGTGATTTTCTAAAAATAATTTTTCAGCTTTATATAAATCATCCGACAAGGTTAACGTTATTAACTTTCTCGTCATTATTTTTGATACTGGCTCTAAACGTTTCATAATAAATAATTTAATACCTATTATAAAGTTCTAAAAATAGTATGTATTTTTCTATGATTAAAATCAGCTATTAAAACCATTTTATAGTAATATCAGTAAGCTTTTGTTTTAAACTTGAGTAAGGTGGAAATAAAAATTCAATAGATCCTTTAATATGTTGCTTTAAAACTGAACGCTGATTTGAAAATTCTTGAAAACCGTAAAAACCATGGCTTTTACCAATACCACTATTGTTTGTACCCCCAAATGGAAGGTAATGATTTGAATATTGTAACACATTGTTATTAATACACGTGCTTCCTGCTCTTGTATTATTTATAATTTTGTTTACTGTTTTTCTGTTTCTACTATAAATATATAATGCTAAAGGTTTTTCTTTTGAATTCACATAATTTATAGCTTCATCAATGGTTTTATAAGTTATAATTGGTAAAATAGGCCCAAATATTTCTTCCTGTACAAGAGATGCTTTAGATGTTAAATTTGAAACTACAGTAGGCTCTATATAGTTATCCTCTTCGTTGTATTTTCCTCCTACCTCTATTTTAACCCCATTTGTTTTAGCATTGTTTAAATGATTTAGCAATCTGTTAAAATGCCTTTTATTAACTACCCTGCAATAGGACGTTGATTTTGAAGGGTTATTTGTATAAAATAATTGTAATTGCTTCTTTAATTCTACTAAAAAATTATTTTTTATTTCTTCTTTAATAAGTAAATAATCTGGTGCAATGCAGGTTTGCCCATTATTTATAAATTTTCCCCAAGCTATTTTTTTTGCAGCAGATTCTAAATTGGCTGTTTCATCAATTATTGTTGGTGATTTACCTCCTAATTCAAGTGTAACAGAAGTTAAATTATCGGCTGCTGCTTTCATTACTACCTTACCAATAGCAGGTGATCCTGTAAAGAAAATATGATTGAAAGGTAGTTTTAATAACTCTTGTGAAACTTTAACATCGCCTTCAATTAAAGCAACTTCATTTTCAGAAAATAGTTCCTTAACTATAAGAGACATCACTGATGAAATATTTGGAGTTAATTCTGAAGGTTTGATAATAACAGTATTGCCAGCTGCTATCGCAGAAATCAAAGGGCCAAAGGTTAAATTTAATGGGAAATTCCAAGGTGAAATAATTAAACAAACTCCTTTGGGCTCGTATTTAACCCAAGATGATGATCCTATTAAGGCTAAAGGTGTTCCTACTTTATGTTTAGACATCCAAGATTTTAAATGCCTTTTCACATATTTTATTTCACTTGTTATGGGATAAATTTCTGTTAAATCTGTTTCAAGAAATGGTTTTTTAAAATCTGCATAAATAGCTTTTCTTATGGCATCTTTGTAAGTATTTTCTACAGCATTTTTTAAGGTATTTAATTTTTTAATTCGCTGTTTATAAGATGTATTTCCAATTTCAAATTGATTTTCTTTTTGCAAATAAAACAATGCTGAATATGTGTTCTTATCTATTTTAGATTCCATTTAGATTTTAGTTACCTATATAAAGTTTATCTTTTTAATTTTATTATAAATCTAAGGTGATTAAGTCAGAATTAAAAATTTACAATGTTATATATTTAATTAGTTGTAAAGCTAAACCTCTATTTTCAAGACCACTTCATTCTTTGGAGGCGAACAGCGTTTAAAATGGCTAATAAAGCTACCCCAACATCAGCTATTACAGCTTCCCATAAAGTTGCCATACCAAATGCACCTAAAATTAGCACCAATATTTTTACCCCTAAAGCCAAAATAATATTTTGCCATATAATTTTGGTTGTTGAATTACTTATTTTTATTGCTGTAGCTATTCTTGAAGGCTGGTCTGTTTGTATAACAACATCTGCTGTTTCTATGGCTGCATCACTGCCTAAACCTCCCATTGCCATACCTACATCAGCAATTGTAATAACGGGTGCATCGTTAATACCATCTCCAATAAAAGCAATAGTTCTACCCTCTTTTTTAAGTTTTTCAACTTCATTTATTTTATCCTCAGGTAACAACCCTCCTATTGCTTCATCAATTCCTAATTGTTTTGCTATTTTATCTACCACAAGTTGTTTATCTCCCGACAGCATTACAACTTTAGATATCCTTTTAATACTATGTAAAGCCAATATGGCATTTTTGGCATCATCTTTTAGTGTATCTGCTATGGTAATATACCCAGCGTAAACTTCGTTAATTGCTATAATTACAATAGTTTCAGTTATTTCTTTTAGTTTTTCGCTATAAGGAACCTTAAATTTATCAAGTAACTTCGTGTTTCCTGCCAAAATTTTATAATTATTAACTTCACCTTTCAATCCATAACCCGATATTTCTTCAACATTATATGATTCAAATCTATTGTCTGTGACATTTGCATATTTTACAATAGCATCTGCAATTGGATGTGTAGAATTAGCCTCTAATACAGCCGTTAAATTTACCAATAATTCTTTATCAAAATTTTCAGAAACTACACTTTGAACTTCAAATACACCTTTCGTTAGTGTACCTGTTTTATCCATGACAACCGTATCAACTTTGGTCAATAATTCTAAAAAATTTGACCCTTTAAATAAAATTCCATTATGAGATGCAGCCCCAATACCTCCAAAATACCCTAACGGAATTGAAATTACCAAAGCACAAGGACAAGAAATGACTAAGAAAATTAAAGCTCTTTGAAACCACATTTGAAATAAGTAAGCATCACCAAGAAAAAAATATGGAATAATAACCAAGGCAATTGCTAACCAAAATACAATAGGCGTGTACACTTTTGCCAACCTGCTAACTAATAATTGTGTTTTTGCTTTTCTACCTGTTGCATCTTGAACAAGTTTTAAAATTTTAGAAAGTTTAGTGTCTGCATATTTTGTTGTCACTTTTATTTCTATCGGTGTATTAATATTAATCATACCAGCAAGTATTGTCTCTCCTTTCTTCTTATTGTCTGGAACAGACTCTCCTGTTAAAGCCGCTGTATTTAACGTTCCTAATTCAGAAACTAGCACACCGTCTAATGCTACTTTTTCTCCAGGCTTAACCTGTATAATTTGCCCCACTTTTACTTTATTTGGATGTTTAACTACTGG
>JAMOMG010000160.1 GCA_027068695.1 Flavobacteriaceae bacterium | reverse complement strand
ATGATTAAAAGAAACCGAGCAACAATCTCAAAATTTATTATTCATAGAGTTGGAAATAAGTTTAATAGTGCTACTAATATTTTTTCGGAAAATGTAATCACTTTTGATGAAGAAAGTTATGAGTTAATGAAACCTTTTTTATTAAAACCCTTTGGAAATGTAACTGAAAGTTTTCGCTTCAATCATCATGCTAACATTGAATTAAATGAACTTAACAACTATTCAGCACAAATTTTTGAAGATGAAACTACGTTTATTGATGTTTCAAAACATATTGTAAATCATTTATTTGAACAGTCAAATTCAGCACAAATAAAAATAGGAGATGTTATTATTGCGCTGTTTGAAGATGTTGAATATAAAGAGGTGAAAACACAAGCTATAGGGATTTTCAAGATTGAAAATAAAATTAATTTCTTTCAAACCTTTATGGAAAATGACAGTTTGGATGTTTTTGTTCAAAAAGGGATTAGCACCAAAAAATTAGATAAAGGTTGTTTAATAATTAACTCAACAGATGCTGAAGGTAAAGTGGTGTTAAGCGTAGATACCAATAATTATGACGCTCAATATTGGTTAAATAACTTTTTAAATGTAAAATATGCTGATGATAACAACCAGCATACACAAAATTACATAGAAATGTGCAAAGACTTTTCAGAAGAAATAATTAAAGAAGATTTTGGAGTTCATGAAAAAAGCAAATTTTTAGCTAAAACAGTCGATTTTTTTAAAGAAAATGAGTTGGTAAATATCAACGATTTTAAAGAAACTATTTTTAGTGAAAATGAAGAGTTTAAACCGTTGTTTGACGATTATAAAAAACAATTTGAAGCAGTAAATAATGTATTGGTTCGAAACCAATTTGCCGTATCTGATATTGTATTGAAAAAACAGAAACAAAAAATTAAAACAGAGATTAAACTTGACACCAATATTCAAATTAAATTAGATGTTGATGCGCCTGATGCAGCAAGTGAATATTTAGAAAAAGGTTATGATGAAGAGAAGAAAATGAAGTTCTATAAAGTGTATTTTAATGAAGAAGATTAGGTTGTTTTAAAGTCTAAAGTTATAGCCGTAGTTGAGAATTGTATTTTTACTCATCACTCATTCTCGAACTCAGCTTCAAATAAATTAGAAAAATGCTTTAAAATTTTAGTTTTTATTTCTTTAAAAGGTATTTTCTTGTCGAGTTCAGCTTCTAAAGAAGTTACAGCTTTACCTCTAATCCCACAGGGAATAATATGATCGAAATAACCTAAATTGGTAGTTACATTTAGAGCAAAACCGTGCATAGTTACCCATCTGCTGGTTCGAACGCCCATAGCACAAATTTTACGAGCAAAAGGAGTGCCTACATCAAGCCAAACACCAGTTTCACCTTCACTGCGTTCACCTTTTATATTGTATTCAGCCAAGGTTCTAATCATAACTTCTTCTAAAAAACGCAAGTATTTATGAATATCTCCAAAGAAATTATCTAAGTCTAAAATAGGATACCCAATAATTTGACCAGGGCCGTGATATGTTATATCGCCTCCGCGATTACTTTTGTAAAAAGAGATTCCTTTTTCTGCTAATTGTGTTTCGGTGAGTAATAAATTATTAATATCACCACTTTTTCCCAATGTGTAAACGTGTGGATGTTCTACAAATAGAAAATAATTAGGTGTTTTATGGTTGGTATTGTTTTTTCGATTTTCAATTTTTAATTGAATAGTACTCTGAAAAAGACTTTCTTGATAATCCCAAGTCTCTTTGTAATCTTTTAAACCTAAATCCAATAATTTAATTTCTTGCATTAGTTATTGGGATTGTTATTGATAATTAAAGCTGCAATAACGCCAGGTATCCAACCTAAACACGTTAAGATAAATACGATTATAATAGATCCGCAACCTTTATCAATTACGGCTAACGGAGGGAAAATGACACAAAATAAGACTCTTAAACAACCCATTAATTATTTTTAACAAAGGTCTAAAAAATAAATTTAGGATACAACGTTATAATATAAGTTATAATTAAAATGTATTTTTGTGATACCAATTTAATTATATAATGTGTTACAAATAAATTGGAAAATAGAATAAAA
>JAMOMG010000159.1 GCA_027068695.1 Flavobacteriaceae bacterium | reverse complement strand
AATAAGTTTCTATTTATTTTCTTAGCGAGTACATAAAAAATGAGAGCGATAAACACCTCTACTATTAAAATTTTATGTAAAAATAAATAACAGAAAATAAGACTAACTATGTAAGTAAAAATAAATAAATTAATCTCTTCTTTCATATTATGTTCTTTTGAAAGATAATTTAATGAATAAACTATAGGTCCAATTATAATAGTCATTAAAACAATTGAAAGAGTTTTATAAAAGAAAGAAACAATAAAAGCAAGTAAAAATAAACTAAAGGATGTTGCTAAGTTAACGTCTTGATTTATGTTGCTCATCTTTCGAACCATTTTTTATTGTAGTTGTATTTTATTGTTGGTTTTGTTCTATTTACCTCTAACCATTTATTATCTTTCAATGTATGTGGAATTAACAGTTTTCCAAACTTATACAGTATAAACAATATTATTAGTATAACTATTATAATTATCAAAATACTTTCTTTAGTACCTATGTAATATATTTTAAACTCATATGAGTTCATATATGGGTCTTGGTCTCCGCTAATCGTTATATTTTCGATATTAGTTCCAAACGTACTTGTATTTTGCAAAGTTATTAATACTTGGTAAGTATTATTACCAAAACTCGTGTTTAGTATTGCTTCTGAATGATTATTATCATATAATACAAGTTTCAAAGGATAGTTTGATACTATTGTTATATTTATTGTTATGTTTTTAGAGCGTGAGACATTAGGATGTACTATTTTTATTATTCTTGCGTCTGAAATTTCTGTGATATTTTGAATATTTCGATTATTTCTTTTGTTCATATCCATTTTTAGTAAATAGCAGTCTACAAGTGTAGCGTTTAACGTTAAATTGTTCGTATATGGAACTGTAACTGAAATATTTGTTGTGTTGTTTGTTGTTAAGTTTAAATACTGTGTTTTTGTTATTAGTTTACTTGTGTATGGATCTAGATATGATTCTTTTAATGAAATATTACATCTAGATTTTATAGTTCCATTAAGCATTAAACTTATGTTAAATTTAGCGTTTGGTTTAACATTTTGCATTAAATTAAATAATGTTACCATATAGTCTATCATATTGAAAACTGTAAAGTTATTTGTTATTATTTGATTATTGCTAGTGTTTGTGTCGCTCTGTGGGTAAATGGTAATTACATATCTAAATGTCGTAACATTGCTAGTGTTTATCAATATAGCACTAGTATTTGTTAATACTTGCTTGAATTCTTTAAAAGTAAGATTATATTGTATAGATTTATAATATACCCAAGATCCAGCATTATAGTACTGTGCTGTAATATTTACTGTAACGTTTTGAGGAACTGAACTATATATTGCATAAGTAACTGGAATATATTGATTTTGATCAAATGTATTTAATACTTTTGCATATAATATTAGCGCTTCTGGTTCTATGTTATTACTTAGTATATTTGTGAAAATTAAAACTTCTGTGTAAGGTTTTACGTTTATTGGATAAAGGAATGCAGTTTTGTTGTACCACGTAAGATTTACAAATGTCGCAACTTTATAAGTCAAGTTTGCTGTTAAAACTATACTACCACAACCAGTCGAGTTCACGGTTAAATTAGTAATAAATGTTCCATTAGTGTAGTAAATTGAAACGTTGTGTTCTGGGACTGGTTCTCTGTCTTTTGTTAAAATACAAACTTGCAACACTCCATATTTTGTTTTACTAACGCTTTTTGGAACTAAGTATGCTATTATTGTATAATTCTTATATCCAATGAATACACTCTTATTATAAGTATAATATGAAGTATTCTTAACTTCTATTATGTAATAACTGAAATTAATATTTGTAATATTAACAACTCCATTGTTTGTCGTGTTGCTAGCATATAACGTACCATTTTCATAGTAAATATAAATATCTGCTGGTATTATTTGTTGATTTGATGCATTTTTAACTATAATAGTTAAATTAGCAGCACCAGTCTTTTTAGGGAAAATATAAAATTCTGTTGAGAGTTGATTGTCTGCTCGAATAATATCGAATTTTGGATTTATTTTAACTGTATAATTACAAGTTATATTCGATAAATTGTAAATGTATGGAATTAAATCGAAAGAATAAACAGTAGTTTTATTGCTAACGTTTATGGATGTGTTATAATAAAATGTTTTGTTTCCACAAACTAATATATTTGTTATATTTGTTGGAATTGTGTAATTGCTTATGTTTATTGCTTTAATAGTAACTATTGCACACGTAGGACTATTATTCAATGTTTTTACTTGTATATTTTTAACAAATATGTCTGGTTCTCTCTTTAACCAACTCGTGTTAAATTTCAAAGTAAAATTAGGAAATACATGTAAAATATTACCTAAATAGTCAAAATTGAAACTATTTTTTGCTTCATATGTTATTCCGTCCTTGGAAAATATTAATTTAAAATTATGAGTTAAATCTACCGATTTATTAATAATAGTTCCATTATCGTACTTAAATGAAATATTATTGTAAATTCTAAATGGATAGTATGGTAGTGCATAAAGATAAACGCTTTTTATTGTGAAAAATTTATCGTACAAGTATGAATAAATCGTGTTGTAAGTAAAATAGTTTAATTGACTAAATGGGAACGTTAAATTACCGTATAGTTTGATAGATCCATAAACAACAAGCGGAAGTGCGGATTTTATTTCTAATTTCGAAGTATTTATTATCATAGTCGAAGGAACTATATCTTCTCCGTTAACGGAAATAATAAATTTGAAAGGAGGATAATAAGTAATACCTTGAGAATATGCAACTACTTTCAAATTATTTATAGAAAATCTATCTATCATGGTTAGTTGACTTGGATTAGGGATTGATAGTGTTAATTGAGGCTTAAATGAATATGTTATAACTGCTGGACCCGTTTGTGTTACTGCTTCTATTATTCCTATATTCATGTATGTTATAATGTAATTATCTGAGTAAAGTCCTAAAACTTTGTTTAATGAAATATTTTCTTGTGAATTAAATGACATAACTATTATTTTTCCTCCGAAAGTAGAAACATAACTATAAATGTAATTGTAAACTGTTCCTCCTTCATTTGTTAATAATATAACATACTTTTGAATTTGATTGGAAGTTAAGTTTAGAACATAAACTATTAAGTATTCTGCGCTTGGTTGTTTCATTGATGCTGTAACACATCTTTTAAACACTGCTAAAGTACTACATAGTTGTAAATCTTCACTGTAATTAGTTGTAAATGATATGCTTATGTTATTTTCAAAGTTAATGTAATATTTTAGTGGTATATTAAATCGTATATCTTTTATAAAGTAATATGTAGATGGAATTAGTTGCAAGTGTAGCACGTTTTTATCTTCAAATGACATACTTCCTAAGTATTTATTTATAATATTCTCAACTATAAGAGTAGATTTGTTTATTATGTTACTTAAGTAGTTTTCATTACTATTTTGCTGAAATAGAATATATTCTCCTTTTGGTTCATAAATAGAACTAATTTTAATAGTATAATTATTTTCTTCGAACTTAAATGGAATTTTTTTAGTATCAAATTCAAAAGGAGTTTTAAATATGTTTGCAACAGTAAAATAACCTTTCAATTTTAATTCATTATACACTTTAAACAGTGGTGTTCCATTACAGTAAAAACTATCGTCTGGCCAGTTTATAACGTATGTTATATTACTTACTTTTACTGGATTTATCCAAATATGTCCTATAAAACTTGAACTGTTTGTTTCTGTAAATAATAAATTATATTTTATATAAAATGGAACACAAAAACTTGTGTTAGTAATATTTGCAAAACTTCCGTAGTCCAATCTAATTATACTGTTTAAATACACGTTTGTAGAATTATTTATTATCGTTACATTATTTAAATAAACATATGCATAATTAAAGTGGAACAAATTTGTGTAAATGTTTGTATTGTTAATAATTATTTTTGTATTATTTATAAATCCATGACCAATATATACCCCTTGGGTTATAAAATTGAATACATTTCTGTATGCTGTTGTTGTTCCAACAAAATTTTCTGCATAAATAGTGCTATTACTTATTACATCGCTGGTATTCGTTAAATTAAATATATTTACTGTATTGTTAAAAACTAAACTACTATTGTTAAAATAACTAGTCCAATTTATTACTAATGACGCTAAAAAACTTGGAAGAGTTTCTTTTTGAATAAATTGAGAGTCAAAAATATATATTTCACTATTGTCTGAAAGTATATTTCCCCAATAGAGATATGAATTAGCAAACTCTAATAGTTTTGAATTTATTAAATGAATACCAGTTTGGTTTGGAACTCCGTGTTGATATATAATACTTCCGTTAATTATTATGCTAGAATATCTAATTGTTATATTATGGCCTATGTTTCCGGACTTATTGTATATAATTGTAGAATTTTCTACAAGAGCGTGCCAACTTCCAAGTTGGCACGGATCTCCCGCTGGATAAGGAGAAGCAACTAATAAATTACTATTACAAAACATAAAATCATTCATATAAAAAGATACTGCAGTATCCCCGGGAACGAAAGCAAATTCATGGTAAATTTTTGAATTGTTCAGAAATAAATGATTATGATAATAATATAGTTGACCCGGCGGTGTTACTGTTCCAGTCCAACCAGTTCTTATGTAGTTAAAAGTACAATTATTTATCGTTATATTTCTAATAAAATTCAAATTAGCAAAAATATTAAACACGCTATTTTCTATTTTTTCTTCATAACTTGTGTTTTTTGAATAAGATTGAATATATAACTTGCTTATATTTGATAAGTTAACATTAACAATTCCATAACCACCATACAAAGAAATATTATAAACAGTTGAATTATATATGAGCAAAGCATGGAATTCATTATAATTAAAAGAATAACAATAAATATCTTTTGTAGTTGTGCTATTTATTATTTCTAAAGTACCAGAAACGGTATTATTTAAATACTGCTCAGTTTCAAAGTTACTGTTTATTATTTTAAAAATATAATTTTGTGGGTTTGCAGTATAATTCACAAAGTATTCGCTACTTGAAACTATAGTATTGTTTTCTAAACTAATGTTGATTAGAATAGGCGTAGAACTTGTTACATATACTATATTACTTGTGTTATAAATATAAACATGATTTATTATTAAATTAACCGTGTTAATTGTACTGTTTATATAAATAGTTAAGTTTCCATACGAATCAAGGGAACCAGTGCTATTACCTTGTAAAACTACTAATTGAGTGGTATTTACTATTATACAAGGTGAAGCATTACATTTTAAAGTTCCATTTATCCAATACACTCCACTAGTATTTATATAATATGGAAAAGTGTTTATAACTGCTCCAATTCCAATTATTCCACTTAAAACAAATAAAACATAAAACAAACTAAGAACTACTTTTATTTTCTTGTTTATTATATCCATATTCATAATATAATCTAATATAATTAAAGATAAATTAATTTTAAACAAGAATGTTTTATTTTTTTACTAGAAAAAGTAAAAGAAAAAGAATTAAAGATTTTTCAATTTTTTTAGAATTATTTTTTTCTCTTTATCATTTAAAAATTCATTAGAACAAATCTCTATGTATTGCTTTGCCTTTCTGTATGTTAAAAAATGCACACGATTCTTGTCATTCTTTAACTTATCTAAACACAACAAAAACTCATCAAAACTCATAGGTAAGAATCCAAATATTCTCTTAACTCCTCTCTTTACTTTTGTCGTGAGCATACTAAGAAAAAGAAATACTTAAAAAATATTAAAGTTTTATGAATCTCTTATTTTTAATCATATTTGGAATTCTCTTCGTCTCTAGCGTAACATAAGCATACGATACTATTGACTTAACACAGTCTTCAAGTTCTGAGTCATTCTGAGCAACTAGTTTACATTTCTCTACTGCCGGTTGTAAAACTTCATAAAGTGTTGTATTAGTTCCTTTTAGTCTTACTTCTTTTAAAAGTTCTATCGATTTTGTCATGTTCTCACTTTCTCTTTCTATTTACTTCTATCCACTTGTTTTCTTTCAAACTGTGCTTAATCATTCCCTTACCCAGAGAGACGTAAATAAGTACCAATAGTGCTAGTATGAACAATAGCAACATACCCATAACCCATGCTTTCAATGTTCTTATGTAGTACACTTTTACATCGTTGTTCTCATATGCCTTAACAGTTACGTATGTAGTGTTGTTATATGTAACGTTGTTGACAGTTATGTTCTCTAGTTTATATATGTACATTCCTTTCTTTATTTCCTTAACAAAGCCAGATATGTTCACATCAGACACGTTCTCTGTGTATAGCGTACTATTTCCAGTCAATGTTAAAGGTATGTTCATATTAGTAAAAGACACGTTGTAAGAAACGTTCAAACACGAGTATTTTGGTAAAGATATAGTCGTATAGTTATATGCGCTTGCGTTGAACGAGTATGACAATGAATTATTTGCTAATAGTATTTCTCCCATTATGACTTTATTAGATGTTATGAAACAGTAAACTGTATAGTTTGTTCCATTTATTAAGTTAACAGTTGTTCCAGTCGATCCATTTGTCGTTAGATTCAATCTAGTTGTTGAGTTTGCTACAATAAGTTTAGTTCCAGTTACGGGAAGTCCGTTCTGGTCATAACATATTATAGTTGCTCCAAAAACTCCAGTAAAGAATGCAAAAATAAGAATCAAACTAAACAGTTTTCCTATTCTTTCCTTATTTATTACTTTCGTCCTCTCCATAATAAAGAATTATTATTATAATTAATATATATAATTTCTTTAATTATCTTTTATCTTTTTACTAAAAAAAGTAAAAACTAAGGACATTGTAAAAATCCATACCCAGTAAACACATCTTTATGTATAAAATACTTTATAGCATTTACTTTTTCATACTCGATAAAATCTTTTGGTGACGGTGCTCTTCCATATGTATCTATATAATATTGATAGAAACGACTATAGCACGCAGTTGCTAGGGGAGTTGCCATACTAGTACCGCTCATAACCGTTAAATTGCAATTTCCTTCCAAACATCCTAAATCACTCGTTTGACTTCTTAGATTTACTATTTCAGTTCCACAAGCGACAAAATCGGGTTTTATTCTGTCTTCCGCTGGTCCAACGCTGCTAAACCACGATAATTTATTTTCATAGCAGTTCCAACTTCCAACTGCAAAAACATACTGTGAGCATGCGGGACTTCCAATATCCCCTAAAAAGTTTCCATAATTTCCCGCTGCGACGAAAATTGGAATTCTATATGTTAAATAGATTTGTTTAATTGCTTGAATTATTGGATTGTAAGGAGAACAAGGCTCAGCGCTTCCCCAACTAAAACTAAGTGCTTTTATATTGTATATTGGAATGTTGTTGTAAAGCCATTGAAGGGCATTTAATATTTCGTCAGTTGATGCAGTTCCATTTTTATTAAATGCTTTTATTTCTACTATGTAGTCCCCGGGTGCTAATCCTTTATAATTTGAATACTGTGAAACAATTTCTCCTGTAACAAAAGTTCCATGTCCATTAAAATCTTGATAGTAATGTAATTCAGAATTATAACTAAAATTAAACACGTTTAGCATTTGATTGTAAGTAAAATTACTCGTATTATTAACGACGCAAGGATAAACTCTACAATCAACTAAAACCTTAAAAACTGTTACGTTATTTCTGAAAAAATAAGGATTCATGAAGTCAACTCCCGTATCAACTATTCCAACTGTGATATTTCCATTATATTGAGAATTTTTATTCATAAGCATAGTTTTGTAGTAAATATTTACATTATAATTATATTGAGTTGAGGTCGTTCTAGGTATAATTTTGTAAGTATATGTATAAGATACTCCAAGAACGTTGCTCATTCTTGCTATTTTTTCTAGTTGTTTTTTGCTATAAATAACATATTTACATATCTTTATTTTACCAAAATTCCAAATTCTTTCACATCTTAAATTAATTCTGTTTTTGAAAGTAATATAAGCAATAGTAGGCTTTCCTTGATTTAAATTACTAATTACAGCGGGATCTACATTTTTTAAATATAAAGAACTAATTGTTTGCTTTAAAAACAAAGGAAAAATAGAGAAAAATAAAGTTATGCTCGCAAGAACTAAAATAAATTGTTTAGCAACTAAGAAATTACTTTTTCTTATATACTTCGATATATTTTTTGAGTCGTTCAAGTTCTTCTTTTCTATGTATTTTTGCCAAAGCCTCATGCCTATATCCCTCCAAATCCATGTATATATCGTCAAAACTTGACGTTATTATTAAAACGCTTGAAACAAGCATTAAAATTGCTAGCGGGGTCTTAAAATAAATTATATAAAGCAGAGAGAAAGTTGCTATTATACATCCAAATGCAATTAAAATTAATTCAAAAATAATATCAACATATCTATTTATTAAAAATATTTCTCTGTGTTTTAACTGAGAAAGTATATCTTCGTATTGATCATAAGAAGCAAGTAAAAACATTATTCCAATGAAGAAATTAGTAAATATGAAATATAAAGCAAGAGAAAAAAGAAAAACAAATGCTAAACAATTTCCAATCAATCTTAAAGCATTTATTCTCTCATTCATAGTCTCTTCTTTATCTTTTCTAGTTCTTCTTTATGTGTATAAAGATATAGCGAAAGAAAAACAACTATAACAACAAATAGCAAAATAACAGTTGTTAAAACAATATCAAGCGCTAAGATTCCCGTAGCGCTTATTACTGGAATAACACCCGCTTGCAAAAGTCCAAAAATAAGTAGACCCGAAAAAATAACTAACAGTCTATAAGCAAACTCCTCGTCTTGGGTTTTAAGAAGTCCTAACTGCCTTAAATATGGTTCGATTAACAACATACTCATACAAACAACTCCTATAAGACCTAGCCAAAGCACATTTATTATATGTAGTGTTGCCAAAAACACAGCACACAGAAGGATCAAAACAATAAATGCTGGTCTGATTAACTTAATTTCTTGCTCATTCATAATAAAGAATTATTATTATAATTAATATATATAATTTCTTTAGAAAAGTTTTATTTTTTTACTAAATAAAATCAAAGAAAAGGCAGATCTTTCTTCTCTTTTGTTTTATTTCTTTTTTTATTTTTTCGTACATATACTTCCTCTTCTTTTAAAATTCCTTCTTTAACAAGTTTATATTTCATAACTGCAATCGATTGCGGGCTTGTTTCTAAAATTCGGGCAAGAATTTTATTGTCTTTTATGCCTTTCTTTAAAAATTCTATCAAAAGTTCTTTTTTGTTCTTACTCATGAAGAAAAAATAACTTAACTAATTTTTAACTTTTACTTAACTAAAATTTAACTAGTTAAATTTTGAACTTAACTAAAATTTAACATTCTTTGACTATTCAAGTTGTATAATATATAGTATACAACTAAAATTTTGCAAGAAAAATTTAACTAAAATTTAACGAGTTAAATTTAAAATTTAACTCAAATTTAACTAAAACTTAACTGAAATTTAACTATCGAAAATATTAAAAATTTGAAATTTTGTTCTATTTTCGTAAAACTTTTGAGGTGATAGTATGAAGAGAGACGCAAAAGAATTTTTAGAAATTTTCAACAATGACAAGTGGGATGAGTTTCAGTACGTAATTCCACCAGAATATCTGAATACTAACCATATCTTTCTTGAGGATGATGATTATTTTATAGACAGATGTGGTCGTTTTTTAGTTGTTTGTAAGAAAACATATCTATTCTATTTAGATGATAATGACAAGTGGATATTAGTTGAAGATTTCACAAAAGAGGATGGGGGTGAAAAGGAATGATAATTCCAGAAAACTTGCAAAACTTGAAAGTGAAAAGAGAAATGTTAGATATAACATTTAACAAAGAAAAAGGCTTCTTTTTAATTTTAAAAAAGAATCCAGCAATTACATTTACACTAGACGAATATACACATGCTAAATTAGTATTTGATATGCTTCCCGAGGGCGGATTTAAAAATAAAAAAATGAAAAACGTTCCTTTCGAGCGTT
>JAMOMG010000158.1 GCA_027068695.1 Flavobacteriaceae bacterium | reverse complement strand
GCTGTAAAAAATGTAATTAAAATATTTTCTAATCCTTTGGTGTTTCTTATTTTTTCACAGGCCTCAATACCATCCATTTCAGGCATCATTATATCTAAAATTATTAAATGAGGAATTACTTTTTTAGCAGTTTCAACGGCTTCAATACCATTTTTAGCTGTAAAAATATGATACCCTTCATTTTTTAAGTTGTAACCAACAATTTCTAAAATGTCCGGTTCGTCATCAACTAATAATATTTTAATATCCGAATTTTTCATATTCAACGCTAGTTTAATAATAAGCAGTCAAAAGTAATCATAAATTATAAGTATAAAATACTACTTGTAAATGTATTTAAAATTATAACATTAAGCTAACGTTAATATTACATTGTGTTAATTTTTGCTGAAAAATCAGCATAGAAATAAATTATTTTAAAAATTAAGTAACTGAAAGTCATTTTTTTACTAGCTTTGGTAATAATTGCTAAAAATAAAACTATGAAAAGGAACTACTTTTTTTTGGTCATGTTTTTCATGACTATATTTTGTTATACACAAACAATTTTTATTAATGAAATACACTATGATAATACTGGAGCTGATGTAGATGAAGGTGTTGAAATAGCTGGCCCTTCAGGAACCGATTTATCTGGTTATAAAGTACATTTGTATAATGGGAGTGATTCAAGTGAATACGGTACAGCGATAACTTTATCAGGAATCATACCTAATCAACAAAATAACAGAGGGGTTTTGTGGTTTTCAAAAACACTTATTCAAAATGGATCCCCAGATGGACTGGCTTTGGTTGATAATTTGGGTGGTGTAATACAGTTTTTAAGCTATGAAGGTATTATTACAGCTACAAATGGTCCCGCTATTGGTTTAACTTCAGAAGATGTGGGTGTTAATGAGCCTGGAGCAGTTGGAGAATCATTACAATTAGTGGGTACAGGAAATGTATATACAGATTTTAGTTGGGTTGGGCCAACCACAGCTTCCCCGGGAGCATTAAATTCTAATCAAACACTTTCTGTAGTAAAAAATAAAATTGAAGGATTCGTATTATTTCCAAATCCAGTTACTGAAGGAAAGCTGTATATGATATCTAGTAATAATACTACTAAGCAAGTTGAAATTTATACTATGTTAGGTCAGCAAGTATATTTAAATAGTGTACAAATTAATGAAGCTATTGATGTAACAAGTTTAAAAAAGGGGATTTACATGTTACACATTGAAGAAGAAGGTAAAATAGCCACACGTAAATTAGTAATTAAATAAATTAAAATACTTAAAAAGCATTTTAATTTTGAGATGCTTTTTTATTATATTTAACTAAAAAAGTCATGAACCTTAAACTTAATTTTGAAAATATTTTATTTTTAGACATTGAAACGGTACCAGAAGTTGAGAATTTTACTGATTTGACAGAAGTAAAACAAGAATTATTTGCTTTAAAAACACAATACCAACGTAAAGAAGATTTTTCGCCTGAAGATTTCTATGAAAAAGCAGGTATTTGGGCTGAATTTGGTAAAATTGTATGTATATCTGTAGGTTATTTTACTAATTTTAATAACAAAGATAGAGTATTTAGAGTTACTTCCTTTTTTGGAGATGAAGTCAAAATTTTAGGAGATTTTAAAAAATTACTAAATAGCCATTTTAATAAAGCACAACACCTTTTGTGTGGGCATAACGGAAAAGAATTTGATTTCCCATATATAGCACGTAGAATGATAATAAATCAGATTGAATTGCCAGAAAAACTAAATTTATTTGGGAAGAAACCTTGGGAAATACCACATTTAGATACTATGGAATTATGGAAGTTTGGAGATTACAAACATTTTACTTCTTTAAAATTATTAACTTCTATTTTAGGAATTCCTTCTCCAAAAGATGATATTAATGGGAGTGAAGTTGGGGTGGTTTTTTATAAAGAAAAAAATATAAAACGTATTGTAAAATATTGTGAAAAAGATACTATTGCAGTAGCACAATTGTTATTGCGCTTTAATAATGAACCTTTAATTGAAGAAGTAAATATAATTAGAGTTTAACTTTCTAATTTAGAAGAAAGCTCAAACCAGCGCTCTTCCTTTTTAGCTATTAAAATATTAATTTCCTGTAATTTTACAGATAAGTCATTAATTTCTTTACC
>JAMOMG010000157.1 GCA_027068695.1 Flavobacteriaceae bacterium | reverse complement strand
GTAATGATTACTGAAGACGCTTTGAATTTAGAAGTTGACGATTATTATAAATCTTGGATTATTGAATAAATTAGATTGTTAGAAAAAAGAGGAAAGAAAAAAGACTAAATTAGATATGAAAAGACATAATTATAAGAAATTAAAAATATGGAAATTAGGCTTAGAAATTTCAAAAAATATTTCTGATATTCTAGCTAATTTTCCAAAACACGAAAGATTTGATTTAAGTTCTCAAATAAGTAGATGTTCAATCTCAATACCTAGTAATATTGCTGAAGGTTCAGCAAGAACAGATAAGTCCTTTTCTCATTTTCTAAATATTTCTTTAGGTTCTTCTTTTGAACTTACAACACCGCTTTTAATTGCTCATCATAGAGCATACATTAATACAGAAACATTAAACAAACTAGAAGAAAAAATAGAAGAATTTTAAAAAATGACTATGGATTTCCAAAATGGTTTAACGTAGTCTTTTCTCTATATTCTTTTTTCTTTTATCAAAAAATTATAAAAATGAAAAAACTAAAAAACATACAAAATTTTAATTACGGCTTAGAAAAAATATTTCTTGAAGCCGATGATTTTCTTCCTTTATTAGGAACTGACTATGTAGAGTTTTACGTAGGAAATGCAAAACAAGCAGCACATTATTATAAAACTGCATTCGGATTTCAATCTCTAGCATATGCCGGATTAGAAACTGGTTTAACCGATAGAACAAGTTACGTACTGGTACAAGATAAAATTAAACTAGTGTTAACTACTCCAATGCCAAATTCAGAAAATAAAGAAATTTTTGAACATATAAAAAAACATGGAGATGGAGTTAAAGTGGTGGCTTTATGGGTTGAAGATGCAACTAAAGCTTGGGAAGAAACTACAAAACGTGGTGCAAAATCATTTTTAAAACCAACCAAAGAAAGTGATGAAAATGGTGAAATTGTACGCTCTGGTATTCATACTTATGGTGATACTGTTCATGTTTTTGTAGAACGTAAAAATTATAATGGATTGTTTTTACCAAAGTTTGAAAAATGGGAATCTTTATACAATCCAACTGATGTTGGACTAAGATATATTGATCATATGGTAGGGAACGTTGGATGGAATGAAATGGACGTTTGGGCAAAATTTTATAAGGAAACAATGGGTTTTGCAAACCTTATAACTTTTGATGATAAAGATATTTCTACACAATTTACAGCTTTAATGAGTAAAGTAATGACCAATGGTAATGGTAGAGTTAAATTCCCAATAAACGAACCTGCTGAAGGAATAAAAAAATCACAAATTGAAGAATATTTAGAATTTAATAATGGGCCTGGTGTTCAACACATTGCAGTTGCAACCAATAATATTTTAGAAACTGTAAAAGCTATGACTGAGCGTGGTGTTGAGTTTTTATATGTACCTGGATCCTATTATGATACTGTTTTAGATAGAGTTGGTGAAATTGATGAAAATTTAGCCGAATTAAAAGATTTAGGTATTTTGGTTGATAGAGATGATGAAGGTTATTTACTTCAAATATTTACTAAACCTGTTTCAGACAGACCAACACTTTTCTTTGAAATTATTCAGCGTAAAGGTGCGCAGTCTTTTGGAAAAGGAAATTTTAAAGCACTATTTGAATCTATTGAGGCAGAACAAGAAAGGAGAGGTACTTTGTAGTTTATTATTTATATATTTAATTTTAATAAAAACCTTGTTCTTTACATGCTTTTACTATTTTTGGAACAGTAATTGTAATTTATATACAAAATAATCGTCCATTAATTAACCAATGAAGAAATCAATCACATTATTAATATTGATACTTTCAATATATTCATTTGGACAGTCAACTGTTAACGAAAATATTGAAACAAAATTTGCTTTTCAAAAAGGAGAATGGCTTAAATTTAGAATGAGTTATAGTAATTTTTTTAATGCGGGTTACTCAACAATTGAAGTTAGAGAAACAACAAACAATTCAAAAGAGGCTTTTCACATCATAGGAAAAGGGAGATCTACTGGATTTATTAGCTTGTTTTTTAAAGTAAACGACAACTATGAATCCTTTATATACAAAGAGTCATTAAAACCTTACCGATTTATAAGGAAAATTAACGAAGGAGGACATACCAAAGACAAGGAGATTTTATTTGATTATGA
>JAMOMG010000156.1 GCA_027068695.1 Flavobacteriaceae bacterium | reverse complement strand
AGGCTCCCTTTTTTACTACTAACTAAAAAAATCAAAAACTCACCACTTAAAAAGATATTAAGTAATGAATAAGTACTGTAAAAGTAGTATGAATTTTTGATTAAATTAATGACATTTATCATTCTAGTCGTAAAAAATTTATAATTCTCAGACTATGCTTTTTCTCTAAAAATATTTAAAATTTCCTTTTTAGTAAAAAAAGCACTTGTGCTAAAAGTTTTACTTATCAAGTTGTTCTGTTTAATTTTAAGCATTTTTTTACCTTTAATTTTTTTAAATTCAAACTTTATAATAGTATCATTGTTTGTTTTAACTATCACCTGATGATCATTTATGGCATCAAAACCGTCAACAATAATATTATAAATAGTATTTTTATTAGGGAAATGGAATGACCTATTATTAAAGTTTTCTGAATTTAAATCTGAATAAACAACTAAAAATTGATTATTAGATTTTAAAAGTTTTATTGAATAATTTCCATTTTTAACACTTCCTATTTCTTGTCCAAAACTAAACAAAGAAGAAAGTAAAATAAAACTAAAAATTAGAATTCGTATCATATTCAATGCTTTAAAATATGGGGTCTGGGGAAATTTACTCAAAGGGTAAAAAAAGACTTACGTTACTGTAAGTCTTTTTCTTTTGCTCCCCCTCTTGGACTCGAACCAAGGACCCTCTGATTAACAGTCAGATGCTCTAACCAACTGAGCTAAGGAGGAATTTATTCTCTTTTGCGAGTGCAAATATACAAGGTTTTAAACTTTTTGCAAGATTTTTATGAAAAAAAAGCATTCTTTTTTGTGATTTTTTTTTAGATTTAGCTAACTCACTAAGTACGAAACTTTAAAAACCTCCAGTAAGAAACGTTTTTTATTGTTAAGTTTTCAATATTTACTTTAAAAAAGCATTAAAAAAACTACATTTTTAACAAAATTCATCAATTCGTATTAAAAACATAATATCTATAATAAAGCTTTTAATTAAAATGGTGGTTCTCGTAAAAATTGTATTTTAGCCGCAACTAAATAAATCACAGACATCTAATAAAAACATGGATAAGTTTTCATTCTTAAATACCGTACATACTGGATATATTTCCGATTTATATGATACGTATTTAGTTAATCCCGACACCTTAGAACCCAGTTGGAAAAGTTTTTTTCAAGGCTATGATTTTGCCAATGAAAAATATTCATTAACCGATGAAGAAACTAACTTTAAGGTTCCTGAAAATGTATTAAAGGAATTTAAGGTTCTCGACTTAATTAACGGGTATAGAACAAGAGGACACTTATTTACCAAAACAAATCCGGTTCGTGAACGACGTAAATACGAACCAACACTTTCAATTGAAAATTTCGGGTTATCTAAATCTGATCTAGATACCATTTTTGATGCTGGTGAAATTGTTGGTACAGGAAAAACTTCTTTGCGCAATATTATAAAACATTTAGAAACAATTTATTGTGATTCTATTGGTGTTGAATATATGTATATTAGAAATCCTGAAGAAATTAAATGGTTTCAGAAACAACTAAACAAAAACTCTAATCACCCTAACTATTCTGCTGACTCTAAGAAATATATTTTAAAAAAGTTAACACAAGCTGTAACATTTGAAAGTTTTTTACAAACAAAATACGTTGGTCAAAAGCGTTTTTCCTTAGAAGGAGGAGAAACTTTAATCCCTGCCATAAGTGCTGTTATTAGAAATGCTGCTGAAATTTATGATGCAAATGAATTTGTATTGGGAATGGCTCATAGAGGCCGTTTAAATACACTCGCCAATATTTTTAGAAAACCAATACGTGATATTTTTAGTGAATTTGAAGGCAAAGATTTTGAAGAGAAAGATTTTGATGGTGATGTAAAATACCACTTAGGTTTAACAACAACTAAAACATTAAAAAATAATAAGGAATTGAAGATGAACTTAGTTCCAAACCCTTCTCATTTAGAGACTGTTGCTGCAGTAGCTGAAGGTATATCGCGAGCTAAGATAGACAAAATGTACAATGGAGACAATTCAAAATTACTTCCAATAATTGTACATGGAGATGCCGCAATAGCAGGGCAGGGACTAGTTTATGAAGTTACACAAATGAGTAAATTAAATGGATATTCTACTGGTGGTACCATTCATATTGTAATTAACAATCAAATTGGTTTTACTACCAATTATCTAGATGCTCGTTCAAGTACCTATTGTACAGATGTAGCTAAAGTAACCTTATCTCCTGTACTACACGTAAACGCTGATGATGTTGAAGCGGTTGTTCATGCAATAGAAATGGCATTAGATTTTAGAATGAAATTTAAGCGCGATATTTTTATTGACTTATTAGGTTATAGAAAATATGGCCATAATGAAGGTGATGAACCTCGTTTTACGCAACCAAACTTATATAAAGCAATTTCAAAACATTCTAACCCAAGAGATATTTACGCTCAAAGGTTAATCGTAGAGGGTGTTATTGATACTGCTTATTTAAACAATTCCATTGCTGAATTCAAAAACTTATTAGAACAAGAATATCAACATTCTAAAAAAGTTAAAACTTCAAAAGTTCGTGAATTTATGCAAGATACTTGGAAAGGTTTTGTTCGAAGAGATTTAAGTTCAATGTTAATTTCAGAAGACACAACCTATCCTAAATCAAAATTAAAAGACATTGCTAAAATTGTATCTACAATTCCCGAAGGTGTTAAATTTTTACGAAAAGCCGAACGAATTTTACGCGATAGAAATAAAATGGTTTTTGAAACCGATAAAATTGACTGGGGAATGGGAGAAACTTTAGCTTACGGAAGTTTGCTTAAAGAAGGGTTTGATGTTCGCATTTCTGGTCAAGATGTTGAACGTGGTACATTCAGCCATCGTCACGCCATATTGCGAGATGAAATTTCTGAAGAACGTATCAACTTATTAAATAAATTAGATAATAAGCAAGGAAAAATGAGTATTTACAATTCCTTATTATCTGAATACGGCGTACTTGGCTTTGATTATGGATATGCAATGGCAAATCCAAATTCACTAACCATTTGGGAAGCTCAATTTGGCGATTTTAGCAATGGTGCTCAAATTATTTTTGATCAGTATTTATCAGTTGCTGAAGATAAGTGGAAACTACAAAACGGTATTGTGGTATTACTTCCACACGGTTATGAAGGGCAAGGCTCAGAACATTCATCGGCTCGTATGGAACGATTTTTACAGTTATGCGCTATTGATAACATGATTATAGCTGATTGTACCACACCTGCTAATTTTTATCATCTGTTACGCCGTCAAATGAAACGTGATTACAGAAAACCTTTAATTGTATTTACACCTAAAAGTTTGTTGCGTCATCCATTGGCCGTGTCTTCTCTAAGTGAATTTTCGGAAGGAAATTTTCAAGAAATAATTGACGATACAATTGAAGCCAAAAATATCACCAAGTTGGTGTTTTGTACTGGGAAATTTTATTACGACTTATTGGCAGAACGCAACAAATTAAACCGAAATGATGTAGCTTTGGTAAGGATTGAACAATTATTTCCGTTACATTTAGATAAATTACAACAAATAATAGATAAATATACAAATGTAAAAAATTATGTTTGGGCGCAAGAAGAACCTGAAAATATGGGTGCTTGGAGTTTTATGTTACAACGTTTTAGGTTAGTACATCTTGAAGTAGCTTCGCAACCGTTTTATGCAGTACCTGCAGCTGGTTCATCAGCAAGGTTTAAAAGAAGACACCAACGTGTTATTGATAAAGTATTTAAAAACTAACTAATAAAAATTCGTCTGATAAAGACAAAAAATTAATAAGATGATTTTAGAAATGAAAGTTCCCTCACCGGGAGAATCTATTACAGAAGTAGAAATAGCAGCCTGGCTTGTTGAAGATGGAGATTATGTAGAAAAAGATCAACCAATTGCTGAAGTTGATTCAGACAAGGCAACATTAGAATTGCCTGCTGAAGAAAGTGGTATTATTACTTTAAAAGCAGAAGAAGGTGATGCTGTTGAGGTTGGAGCAGTCGTATGTTTAATTGATTTAGATGGTAAAAAACCTGAAGGGTTAGCAGCAAAAGAATCTAAAACTGAAGCTCCTAAGGTTATTGAAAAACAAGTTGAAACTAAAACTACTTACGCTAGTGGAACCGCTTCCCCTGCTGCTAAAAAAATTCTTGATGAAAAAGGCATAACTCCTTCAGAAGTTAAAGGAACTGGAAGAGATGGAAGAATAACAAAAGACGATGCGGTGAATGCCACACCTAGTATGGGTGTTCCTACTGGTGGATCTCGTAATTCTGAACGTAAAAAAATGTCAATGCTTCGCAGAAAAGTTGCACAACGTTTGGTTGCTGTAAAAAATGAAACAGCTATGCTTACTACTTTTAATGAAGTAGATATGAAACCTATTTTTGATTTACGTAAAGAATTCAAAGAAAGTTTTAAAGAAAAACACGGTGTAGGTTTAGGGTTTATGAGCTTCTTTACTTTGGCTGTTGTTAGGGCTTTAAAATTATATCCTGATGTGAATTCAATGATTGATGGAGACTATAAAATTATGCATGATTTTCAAGACATTTCAATTGCTGTATCTGGGCCAAAAGGGTTAATGGTTCCTGTAATTAGAAATGCTGAAAACTTAACATTTAGAGGTGTAGAAAGTGAGGTTAAACGTCTAGCTTTAAGAGCACGTGACGGACAAATTACCGTTGACGAAATGACTGGAGGTACTTTTACCATTACAAATGGAGGTGTATTTGGTTCTATGCTATCAACTCCAATTATAAACCCTCCTCAAAGTGGTATATTAGGAATGCACAATATTGTTGAACGACCTATAGCCGTTAACGGAGAAGTGATTATTAGACCTATTATGTTTGTCGCTCTTTCTTATGACCACAGAGTTATTGATGGAAGAGAATCTGTTGGATTTTTGGTTGCTGTAAAAGAAGCCTTAGAAAATCCTATTGAAATATTAATGGATAACAACCCTAAAAAAGCGTTAGAATTATAATTATAACAACACGAAATAACAAAAAACTCAAGCTACTTGTAGGTTGGGTTTTTTTATTATCTCTATTTAAAATTTATAATATAACCTTTTTAAAAATAATCTATGTTTTTTATAATCAATTATTGCCTTTCCTTTTTCTAATATATCTGCGCCTATAATGCCATCAACTGGTTTTGCTTTATGCTCTGTTAAAGCATTATTTACGTGTGCTAAATCTAGTAATACAATTGTAAAATTATAAAAATCCCATTTTTTTATTTTTAGATTATTTCTATTAGAAACTTTAGTATCCATCCCGGTAGCACCTGCTCCAGCAGCTTTTGTTTCAGAATCTTCGACTTGCAATTTGAATTTTTCAGCCAGTTTAATATCAACACATGAATTTGATGCTCCTGTGTCTAAAATAAATCTTCCTTTAACACCGTTTAGTGTTGCTTTTAATTCAAAATGATTTGTGTTTATTTTCTTTAGTGCTATTTTAATATAGCCCTTTCTTAAAAGAATTTTAGTTAAATTCATGCATCAATTATTTTTGCCAAATCTACCATTTTTTAACAGAAAATAACTTCCTATTAAAATGAATCCCAACAATAAAATCCATAAATAATTATAACCACTATCATTTTTGGAAGTTGTTTCTCCAATATACACAAAGCTCGCCCAATAGTAAGGTGATTTTTTACTTGAAGAAATAGTTTTATCTTTTAAATATAATAATTTTGAATTGTGTAACGCAGTAGCTTTATTACCAGTTTTTTGATAGCTTTTATAAAATACCGACATTATCTTTTCAGTAGATTTATCGTTCACTTTCCACAATGAAACTAATAGGTTTTTTACACCTGCATAAGAAAATCCTCGGGCTAAACTCATAACTCCTTCTCCTTTTCTTATTGTCCCAATCCCTGTTTCACAAGCACTTAAAACTAATAAGTCGGTTTGTAAATTATAGCCATATATTTCAGGTAAATACATTGTTTCATCATAAAATTCAATTGCTGGTGGTGTGTAAAAATCACCGGCTGTTGCATGTGTTGATAAGTGTATAATTGAATACGTATCACGCTGTTGATTAAACCTGTTTTTTGAAGCGTTTTTTCCTAATAAAAATTCCCCTTTTTGCACTTTTTCAATACTTTCCGCTTCTTGTAATGTATAATTTAATGTTAACAACCCTCGATGATTATTTTCAAATACTGGAAAATACCCAATAAACTCTTTTTTAGCTGGCTGAGCCAAATTATTTTTAAAAGTTAAAATTGAAGCTGAATAAGCATAACTAATTACCGTTTTATGAAGCAAATATGGTAATTTTTTAAAGTTTGTAATAGCTGATTCTTTAGTAATCAGAGCATCAAACGGAATAAATGAAAATACCCCGTCTGGTATTATAATGGTATGCTCGTTTAATTCAATATTAAATAGTTTTTTATATAGCTGATAACTTAATGAGGTATATTTTCTTATATTATTTTGTAAAATAACGCCTCTATCATCAGCAAAAAAAGTTAAAAATTCTGAAATTTCAGATTCAAAGGCTGCCGTTTTAGTTATTTTATGAAGTTTAATTTGACTGTTTTTGGATATATAAAAAATATAAACACTGTATTTTCCGTCAAAAAATTCAATCAATGATTTATTGTTTAATAATAACTCTTCTTGTATTTTTTTTACTGAGATTAAACTATCACTTTGTATGTTTAAATTAGGGTATTTTAACTGTATTTGTTGCTTTAATAACTGAAGTTCATTTGAAATTTCATTTCTATCTTCAGTTAATTTAGCTATTAAATTTACAACTGCTTTACTCCCTTTTAATTCTTCAATTATAATACTTTTGTTAAGTTGTGCTTTTTTGTAGAGCAACTCTTCTTCCTTACTAAATAAACTATCTTTTTTTAAAGATGATTTAAAAAAAGTTGCTTTTTTTGCTTCAAATAAGATAACTGATTTTGATTGTTCTGCGTATTGAAACGCCCTTTCTATCCAACTAGAATTATTAGTTTGTTTAAATAACTCATAACATAAATCTATACTGCTTTCACTTCTATTTCTATTTTCCTGCTGTTGTATTAATTTTGCATTTTGATTTAAGTATGATGCTCTTAATTGTGCTTCAACCTTAAAAGCCAAATCAAAACTTTTAAGCGCATCTCTGTAATTATTTATCTGAATAAATACGCTTGCTCTTCCATCTAAGGCGTCTTTCAATGTATTTTCAGGGTAAAAATAAGTAGTTAAAGGATTTTCAAATATTGTTGTAGGTGTATATTTTGGAAGTAATGTTTGTAATGATTTTTGATAAGAATTTAATGATTTTTTGAACTGATTTTGCTTCTGGTAAACTTCAGCTATTTGATTGTATATTTTGGCAACTTCTCTATCGTTTTTGCCAAATACCCTTTTGGCAACAACCAAGGCCTTTTCAAATTCAACCAATGACAACTTAAATTCTTGCTTCTTTTTGTAATAACCTCCTAAAGTAATTGAGTTTTTTACTGATATAGAACTGTTGTGTTTAACAATGAGTTGATTTGATAATTGAATGTTTTTTTTTGCTTTTTGAAGTTTTTCTAAAAACAAAAAATTAATAGCCAAATCTGAATAAATTCTAGATTTAATTTCCTTTTCATCTGCCAACTTTAATGCGAAATTTAAATAATTTATTGCCTCCTTATAATTTCCTCTCGTTCTAAAAACCGTTGATAAATTTGAATACCCAGCAATTATTTGTTTTTTATCATTTTCTTTTTGAGCTTTTTCAATTGAAACTTTTAAAATATCCTCAGCTCTATCTAAATCACCTAATCTTGTGTAATTATTAGCGAGAGGTTTTAAACAAAATTCAATAATATTATAATTTGTAATTTGATTATTTTTATAAATATCATAGGCCTTCTCATAGTGATTTATTGATAAATCAATAAACCCATATTGCTTTAAATGATATCCATAATTAACCTGCAAATAAAGTAATGCTGTATACTCGCTTTTGGTTGTTGGATTTCTCCATAAACTTGATAGTGTTTTTCTGAAAATTGATAATTTTTCTACTGATGGTTTTTCTGAAAATTTATCTAAATGGACATATATGTATTCAGAGAAATTATTTTGTTGCTTCAGGGAGTCTGCAAAATTTTCAAAATTAACATCTCCTTTTTGAGCAATACTAACTATTGGAAGAATTAAATAAAAAATTACACACCATTTTTTAAACATAGCTTTATTTTATATTTTCCAAATTGCATAAAAATGAAGTTGAGTATTCGGTTCATTAAAATTATAGATATAACGAAAGCCTAAACTTGGCCCAATACGTGATGCCCCAATAGTAATATCTCCAAAAACACCATACTTAATATCACTAAATGAAGATGTTTTTGTTGTTGTACTTGTCTCAGATAAAACATCTATTGGATCTCCAACAATATCTTTATAATAAGTAAAATATTTAGAGTTTACAGTGTTATTAACTTTGCTAGATAAATCAATTGAAATTTGAGGACCAACACCTAAACCTATAATACCATTTAAGTTATAACGAAATGAAATTGGCACAATATCAATATTTAATTTTGTGATTTCAGAATTTACATCATCAAATCGTATGGCACTATCAACAGTAACACCATCAATAACATCAATGGAACCAAGAGGTTCACTTATACTCTTAAAATCTGCAAATTCATGAGTACCAATCATAAACTCAGCTTGTAAATATTTCTTATACGATTTATAGGGTGAAATAGTAGCTCCAACAAAATAACTTTTAGATTTTTTTAATGAAGGAAAACTATTATAACCTGATTTTATCCCTATTGATATTCCCGGAGAAAAACGTGATGTTGAAGTATTTGTAACTATGGGGTCATTTTTATCAAAAATTATTTCAGTTTTACTTTTGGATTTTTGCTTGTGAAATTTTTTTCCAAATTTTAAAGAATATTTTACAAATCCTTTCGTAGAATCTTTATCATAAACTCCTTTTTGAGCTGTTCCTGGTAAGTATATATTTTTAAATTGAAATGATATTTGATCTTTGGACATAATGGTATCTAAACAACTGTAGTTAACTTCCTCATCTGGACAAATTGGACATTTAGGATACATATCTAATACTTTTAATGTTGATTTATCTAGCATTTCAGGAATATCAACATTTAATTTTATCAATCTGGCAGGCCCTTCTCCATTATTTTGAAAACGAACTTTATATTTTAATCTTTTAAAACGAACCAATCTATAATTTAATCGAGTATCATAAACAGCCATTTTGTTTGGGTCATGTGAAGTTACAATTTCCATTTCCTTAGTTAATACTTTATGAGTGTCATTCCCTCGTTCAGGAATGTAAATACTTCTAATAGAAATTACTGCACTCGTGTCTTTCAACATTTCAGGTGTTGTTTTAAAACTAAAAAACATGTTGCGTTCTTCATTTTTTTCTATATTGTCTACATCATAAATTTTAAAATCTTGATAATAGGCTTTCGCTTCTTCCAACGTAAGTGGAAGATTTTGTTTAAGGGTGTCACTTACTATTAATTTTTCATCAATAAAACTTGAAACCCCTGTTGTTCTTAAAAATTCATCTTTAGAAATCTTTTTACTATTGTCTACAATTATTTCATTTGATATTTCTTTTTCATTGTGATACAACCTAACATCAACGAGTTCAAAATTTTTGGCTTTGTATTTTTTTTCATTATAAAACAAATATACTTTCCCGTTAGTAGCATATTCTTTTGTGTTTCCATAACTTAAAACTAATTGTATTTCTTCCTCAGGCACAGGATCTCTATTAATTTGTAATCTGAAACCATTATGAGCGGTAAATAAATAATGATTTTCATTTTCAGAAACATTAAAACTTTCTGAATTAATTACAACTTCTTTCGGCCTAGTTGCTGGTGGTTTCCCATCATCATAATTATTAGTAACTGAGAGGCTTGTTTTATATTTTCCTTTATTTTTATAAGTGTGAATTGGCTGCTTTTTAAAACTGTAATTTCCATCTCCAAACTCCCAATAGTATGTGTAAAAAGCTTTTGGAGCTCCTGCAATTTGGTTTAATTGTGGTGTTTCTGTATTGAAAGAAACTTTATTCCCATTAACTGAATAAACAATTGTAGCATTCCTAACAAGTGTATCATTTTCAATAGTTTGAGCCAAAAAAAGCTGACTAAAACCTAACGTGAAAATAAAAATAAGTTGTTTTAACATAACATTGGTATTTTAACAAATATAGAAAAAGCATTCTATATTATTTTTTTTATATATCTGTGGT
>JAMOMG010000155.1 GCA_027068695.1 Flavobacteriaceae bacterium | reverse complement strand
GCATTTTTTATTTCTTCTTTTTGAACAGTTGCTAAAAAGCCCAATCTACCTGTGTTGATACCAACAATGGGAATGTTTGAATTTCTAATAAAAGTTACAGCTCTTAAAATAGTACCATCACCCCCAATTGTAACCATAAAATCAAATGAATTATCCAATTCTTTATGAGAGCGAAATGTTTTAGCTGTTGAAATTTCAATATGCTTTTTTAGGCCCGAATAGTAATTTTTTTCAATAACAAATGTTACCGAATTGGTTTTTAATATATCAAATAATTCTTCAACATATTTTTTATCTTCAGGTTTGTAATACTGGCCGTAAATAGCAATTTTCATTCTTAAATATTTAAGTATTTCTGTAGGTAGTTGGTTCTGTCTTTTAACTCTTCCAAATAATAATCTTCTTTATGATTTGAAAGCACTTTATAGTCATAACGTCTAAAAGACTGTATGATTTCATTTACATCTTGCGAACTAAATTTAAGGGTAATTTTTACTGAAGTTGAATTGCTTTCAGAAATGAAAACACCTAAAATTTTACCATTGTCAGATTCTACAATTTGACAAATTTCGCTAAAGGAGTAATCCCTTATTTCTTTTTCTAAAATTAAGATAGAGCCTTCGTTATTTAAAAATGGTGTATTTCTATATGCGTGCAATACATCAATCAAATCATAGTAACCCAAATATTCTTTTTGAACACTAATAACAGGGATTAAATTTGTTTCATTTAAAGCAAAAACTTTTAAAATTTCTAATAAATTATTGTTTTCTTCTGTGAAGAACAAACTAAATAAAAGTTGAAAATCATTTAACGTTTTATTGTCTTCCGTAATTCCTTGTATATCAGTTTCAGAAACTAAACCAATAAGTTGGTTGTTTTTTATGACAGGAAAATGAGAATATGTAGTTTCATTAAAAAGAGACTTCACATCGGCAATCTTTGTTTGTAAAGTAAATGCTTCAAATTCCTTTAATATGTATGGGATATTTTTCATTCCAATTGCTATTATAGTACAAATTAATCAAAAATAAAACCAAAATCATATTCTTACTTCGTAAATTTGCTTACCCAATTTAAATTAACGTGTTTTAAGAATGATAAAATTAAGTGTAAATGTAAATAAAATAGCAACATTACGTAATTCCAGAGGAGGTGATTTTCCTAATGTTGTCAAGGTGTCTTCTGATATTCAGGATTTTGGAGCTGATGGAATTACCATTCATCCGAGACCTGATGAGCGTCATATTCGTTATCAAGATGCATACGATTTAAAAAAAATAGTAACTACTGAATTTAATATTGAAGGAAATCCAATCCCTAAATTTATGGATATGGTGCTTAAAATATGCCCAACCCAAGTAACTTTAGTTCCAGATGCCATTGATGCAGTTACTTCTAATGCGGGTTGGAATACTATTAAACACCAATCTTTTTTAACAGAAATTATTACAGAGTTTAAACGAAAAGGTATACGAACCTCTATTTTTATTGATACAGATTTAAAATTAATTGAAGCAGCGGCAACTACCGGAGCAGATAGAATAGAATTGTATACCGAAGAATTTGCTACACAATATGGATTGGGGAATAAGGAAGCTATTAAACCATATGCTAATAGTGCCATTTTGGCAACAGAACTTGGTTTAGGAATAAATGCAGGTCACGATTTAAGTTTAGACAATATTCAGTTTTTTGCTGAAAACATTCCAAATTTGAGTGAAGTCTCCATTGGTCACGCATTAATTGCAGAATCGTTATACTTAGGATTAGAAAATGTAATTAATATGTACAAGTATAAGTTAAGTATGGTATCTAAACAATGAGAATTTTGCACTCAACAATTTTAGGGAAGGGAAAACCATTACTTATACTGCACGGTTATTTTGGAATGAGTGATAACTGGAAATCACTTGGAATGCAATTTGCTAAAAATTATGAAGTACATTTAATAGACCAACGTAATCATGGAAGGAGTTTTCACAGTGATGATTTTGATTATGAACTATTAGTGGAAGATTTATACAATTACATCCAATATCATAATTTACAGAATGTTATTTTATTGGGGCATTCTATGGGAGGGAAGGTAGCGATGCTTTTTGCCGTTACTTTTCCAGAATTAATTGCTAAATTAATTGTTGCAGATATAAGCCCAAGGGCATACAAGCCACATCATCAACAAATATTAGAAGCCTTAAATGAAGTTAATTTTTCAATACACAACTCACGGAAAAAAGTTGAAGAAGTATTGAGAATTTACATTAAAGAAGAGGGAATTATTCAATTTTTATTGAAAAATGTATATTGGAAAGAGAAAGGAAAATTAGATTATCGTTTTAATTTACAAAGTTTAACCGTGAATAATGCAGAAGTGGGTGAAGCCCTACCTTCATTTACACATTTTGAAGGAGATACGTTGTTTTTAAAAGGAGAAAACTCAAATTATATAACAACTAAAGATGTACCATTAATTTCAGCTCACTTTCCAAACGCTAAAATTGTAACTGTCAAAAATGCAGGGCATTGGCTTCATGCAGAGAATCCAACACAATTTTATAGTGAAGTTGTCAGGTTTTTAGCTAAAAAAGAGAATTGGCATAATTATAGTTAATTTTATAACGCATTATAAATTAAAAAAAATGAAATTAATTTTAAAAGTATTATTAACAGCAGTTGCAGTTGTAATATTAGCTAAATTTTTACCCGGTGTTGAAATTGCAAATTATACCAGTGCAATTATTGTTGCAATTGTTTTAGGTTTACTAAGAGTTACGGTAAAACCATTGCTTATCTTTTTTACATTACCGGCAACTATTGTAACTTTTGGGTTATTTTTATTAGTAATTAATGCGGTAATTATACTGTTAGCCGATTATTTTGTTAGTGGATTTGCAGTCTCAGGATTTTGGATAGCCTTGTTGTTTAGTTTGTTATTATCACTATTTCAATCGTTTTTATTTTCATTTTTAAACGAAAAGAATGAAAATAGTTGGAATTGAATGAGTTAAATACTTTGCCAAGTTCATAAAAAACAGTAATTTTGCACCCGATTTTTTAATGATTTAAGATAAAAAAGCATAAAATGAATATTACAAAAGAAAATATTGATGCGTTAAATGCAGTGGTGAAAGTTGAGATTTCAGCTGCTGATTACCAAGATAAAGTAGCAACTATTTTAAAAGATTACCGTAAAAAAGCCGATATCCCAGGATTTAGAAAAGGACAAGTGCCAATGGGAATGGTGAAAAAACAATACGGAAAGTCTGTAATGATTGATGAAGTGAATAAACTGCTACAAGAATCATTAAATAATTTTTTAGTGGAAGAAAAACTTGACATTCTTGGAAACCCGTTACCAAAAATGAAAGACGATTTTTCTTGGGAAGCTGAGGATTATTTGTTTGAATTTGAATTAGGATTAGCACCTCAGTTTGAAGTTAAATTAGATGCTAAAAAGAAAATTACGCAATACAACATTATTGCTGATGAGGAATTATTAGAAAAAGAAGTTGAAAATATTCAAAAGCGTTACGGAAAAATTGTTGCAAAACCAGTTGTTGAAGAAGGTGTAAATATTACAGGAACCTTTGTAAATGAAGAAAAAGAAATCAATAAAAAATCTACTATTGAACTAGCTTCAATAAAAGGAAAAGTAAACCAAAAGAAATTTATTGGTAAAAAAGTTGGAGATGTTATTGAGCTAAAAACCAAAGGTCTTTTTGATGACGACCACAAACTAATGGGGGCGCTTGGATTAGACCACGATGCCATTCACGGATTGGATATTCCAGTAACATTTACTATTGAAGAGATTAACGAAACTCAACTTGCAGAGGTAAACCAAGAACTATTTGATAAAGTTTTTGGCCCTGGTGTTGTTAAATCTAAGGAAGAGTTAGTTGCAAAAATAAAAGAAGATGCTGAAAAACAATTCCAAACACAAGCAGATCAACAATTGTTAAATGATGTGACTGAATATTTAGTTGAAAATACAAAATTTGAGTTGCCTGCTGAATTTTTAAAAAAATGGTTAGCTGTTGCTGGTGAAAAACCAATGACTTCTGAGCAAGCTGAAGAAGAATTTGAAAAATCTGAAAAAGCATTGCGTTATCAATTAATAGAAGGAAAAGTATTAAAAGAAAACAATATTAAAATAGATTTCGAAGAGTTAAAAGAATTTGCAAAAGGTTTTGTAAAAGCGCAAATGGCTCAATACGGTCAGTTAAACCCTGAAGAAAAAGAATTGGATGATATTGTACAAAGAGTATTGAGTAATCAAGATGAAGCAAAGCGTTTACAAGAACAATTGGTGAGTCAAAAATTACTAAACTTTTACAAAGAAAATATTACGTTTAAAGTAAAAGAAGTAAACTATGAAAAATTTGTAAAAGAAGTTTACAAATAAAATAGTTAACATTCAGAATTAAAAAAACTCCTTTATAATCTTTTATAAAGGAGTTTTTATTTTGTCACACTGAGCTTGTTAGTTTTGAGTGAAGTCCTTCGCCATTACTCATACTCACAAAAAAAACTGTCATTCTGAACGCAGTGAAGAATCACATGAAGTAGTTGTTGGTCATCGTCTTTGTCTTTGAGTGGTATGTAAACCTAACAGGTTTTTAAAACCTGTTAGGTTTCGGTTGTTGGTCTTCGTCAACGTCTTCGTTGCTAATTATTGGTCTTTTGTCTTTACTTTTTCTTAAAATTATCTAATTTTACTTCCGTTTTTGTCCTCTGGTTTTAGGTTTTTTGTATTTTTTAGCAATTTCTCTTCGGTAGGAGCCACCTAAATTAACACGTCTGTTTTTTTCTTTCTTTTCGTGAAATGCAGCGCCACTTGGTTCGGCAATAGTGGTTTTTTTACCGGTTCTTTCGGGTGCTATTTTTGGCATTTCTTCTGCAATTTTCTGTGTAGAAATTTCAATAGTTTCAGGAAGGTCTAAAACATCGATTTCAGTATTCATTAGCAGTTCAATTTCACCTAAATAATCAGCTTCTTCTTCTGTAAAAAAGGAGATGGCAGTTCCCTCTTGTTCCGCACGACCTGTTCTTCCAATTCGGTGCATGTAATTTTCAGGTTCTTCAGGAATATTAAAATTAATTACATGGCTTACATCTGTTAAATCTAAACCACGCGCAATAATATCAGTAGCAATTAAGATATTAAAAAAGCCTTTTTCAAAGTTTTTTACTGCTCGTAAACGATAATTTTGCGTTTTGTTAGAGTGAATTACATTTGTTTCTCCAGGGAGAAGTTCTTCCATTTCTTCAAATAAAATATTGGCTTGTTTTTTATTTTTTACAAAAACCAATACTTTAGTAAAAGTTTCTTTATTTTTTAGTAAATGTACCAAAAAATTAATTTTTGTATAAAAATTTGGTACAGGGTAAGCAAGTTGTTTAATAGTGTCTAACGGACTTCCGCTACTCGCAATTTCAATTTTAACAGGAGATTTAAAGAATTGATTTAAAATGCCCGAGACTTCTTTAGTTAATGTGGCCGAAAATAAAATGCTTTGACGTTTTTTTGGTAATAAATCTAATAACGTAACCAATTGTGGTCTAAAACCAAGATTCATCATTTCATCTACTTCATCAATTACAAATTTTTGAATAAATTTCAATTTTAAAACACCATCCAACGCTAAATCTAACAAACGGCCTGGAGTTGCAACTAAAATATCTTGTCCTTCATACACCAACTGTTTTTGTTTATTTAAGTTTGTGCCACCATAAACACCTGCAAAACGTACATTAATGTACGGTGTTAAATTTTCGATATCTTTTATAACTTGAACTACCAATTCTCTGGTTGGTACAATAATCAACACACGTGGATGTTTTTGAGTAGAAAACGTGAGCTGTTTTAAAATAGGTAGTAAATAAGCAAATGTTTTACCAGTTCCTGTTTGTGCAATTCCTACAATGTCTTTACCGCTCATAATTTCAGAAAAGGCTTTTTCTTGAATAGGAGTTGTAGTTTCAAACCCCATCTCAGTTAGAGCGTCTAATAAAAAGCGGTTTAAGTTTAAATCGGAAAAGTTCATTGTTCTATTTTTTGCAAATATAGGTTTAAAATTAATTAGGGGCTAATTCAAATAACAACCAAGTATTTGGGTCAAATTTTATAGCTTTAACATCTCCTTTTGTATCAATTACAAAGGGTTCATTTTTAGTTGTAATTTGAATGGTTTTAACTTCAGAAGTTCCATCTTTATAAATAAATTTTAGATCTAAAGGGAATTGAAAAATAGTTTTTTGAGTTTGTTCTATTATTAAGCGAACTTTTTTATTGTAATAAATCCAATTAGTTTTGAGTATTGGGTGTCCAGATTTATAAAGCCATTGTGAAAAGAAAATATCTAAATTTTTACCAGATGCTTTGGCCATTACATTTTTAAAATTAGTTGTTGAGGCATTCTTGAATTTATATTTTTCATAATAATCCTGTATTCCCTTTTGAAAAATGGTATCACCTAATTTATGCCTAAGCATATGTAAAACCCAAGCTCCTTTTTGATAGGAATTCGCATTTAATAACTTCATATAATTTGTTGTTTTAGTATCAACTACAGGAAGTTGTTTTTTTTGATAAAAATTTAAAATTGTTTTACGCTCATTTTTTATTCTTTCTAAGAAGTCAGGTTTCCCTTTATTTTCTAAAATAAATAAATCTGTAAAATAGGTTGCAAATCCTTCACTTAGCCACAGGTGAGGCCAGTCAATCTCCGAAACAGTATTTCCAAACCATTGATGTGCAATTTCATGTGCAATTAAGTCATCATGATTTTGTTTGCCATTCACAGCTTTTTCAAAATAAAAAATATTCCCAGCATTTTCCATACCTCCAAAGCGTGTTTTGGATTGTACATTTGCTAATTTTTGAAAAGGGTATGTCCCTATATTTTCAATAAAAAAGTTGAGTATTTTTTTTGCATTAGAAAAATCATTAAATCCTTGTTCTTTTGTTTGAGGGTATACCCAAGTTGAAACAGGAACATTGTGTGTTTCTCCAATATTTTGAACTGCAAATTTGGCAATGCCTATCACCATTACTTTTGTAGGTAAAGGAGCAAGCGTTTGCCAATGATATTGTTTTGTTATATTATCTATGTTGGTTTCTTCAACTTGAAAACCATTTGCAATAACCTGATATTGATTTGGAGCCTTAATAATATATTCAATGGTTGCTTTATCTGATGGATGATCTACACAAGGAAACCAATTGTGTGCTCTGTTAGGCCAGTTATCTCCAAAGAAAGTTCTATCACCATACATGTTTTTACCAATAATTAATCCATCTTTTGGAACACCGCTATATTTAATGGTGTATGTGTACACTATGCCAGGAAAAGGATGTTTAGGCTGGATTTGTATTTTATTTTTTTTGTGTGAAAAAGTAACCTTTACGTTATTTTGATAAATAGAATCTATAACCATGCCTTTACCGCTAATACTGTCCTTATTAACCAAATCAAGTTGAAATTCAGTTACAGGTTTCTTAAATTTTAGTTGAATTTGTGTTGTAGCATCAATGCTGTTGGTTGTATCATTAACAATAATTGTTAATTTATAGTGTTGTATATCAATGGTATTTAAACGTTGTTTATAGTTTTGAGCAGTGAGGGTTGAGGTTATCACTAAAAAGAAGAGAGTGAACGATAAATTAATTTTCATAGAAAAAGGTATAAAATAAACACCAAATATACATAGAAACCTCTAAATAAATTCGAAACTATAAATCAGAAATTAAAGATTCCATAAATAAACAAATAAACAATTCATAAATACTTCATATCTTTACACCCTTAATATTTTAAAACCTGTAAAATGGATTACGGAAAAGAATTTAAAAAATTTGCAATAAAAGGTCAAGGAATTAACAGTATGCATTACGACAAGTTGGTAAGTAGTGTTACACCATATATTATTGAAGAGCGTCAGTTAAACGTAGCACAAATGGATGTGTTTTCACGTTTAATGATGGATAGAATAATTTTTTTAGGATCAGGTATTGATGATAATGTAGCCAATATTATACAAGCTCAATTATTATTTTTAGAAAGTGTAGACAGCTCTAAAGATATTTCAATATACATAAATTCTCCAGGAGGAGGAGTTTATGCTGGTTTGGGAATATATGATACAATGCAATTTATAAAACCCGATGTAGCTACAATTTGTACAGGAATGGCAGCCTCAATGGGAGCTGTATTAATGTGTGCAGGAACCAAAGGGAAACGATCTGCGTTACCACATTCTCGTATAATGATTCATCAGCCAATGGGAGGAGCTCAAGGGCAAGCCAGTGATATTGAAATTACCGCACGTGAAATATTAAAATTAAAAGATGAATTATACCAAATAATTTCTAAACATTCTGGTCAAACTATTGAGAAAGTTCATGCGGATTCTGATAGAGATTATTGGATGAAAGCTGATAAAGCAAAGGCTTATGGAATGATTGATGAGATTTTAGTGAGAAAATAATAAAGTTTTAAATTTAAGGTTACCAAATAACTGAAAAAATGGCAAAAGAGGAAGTTTTAGAATGTTCGTTTTGTGGTAGAAAGAAGCCAGAAACCGATTTGCTTATTGCAGGTTTAGATGCACATATTTGTGACAAGTGTATTGAGCAAGCACACGGAATTGTAATAGAAGAAATGGCTGAAAATAGTAGTTCTTCTCTCACTTCTGAATTGATTGTAAAAAAACCAAGAGAAATTAAAGAATTTTTAGACCAATATATGATTGGTCAGGATCAAGCAAAACGTGTAATGTCAGTTGCGGTTTATAACCATTATAAAAGATTATTACAACCTGTTACCAAAGATGAAGATGATATTGAAATAGAAAAAAGTAATATTATTTTAGTAGGGGAAACAGGAACAGGAAAAACATTAATAGCTCGTACTATTGCAAAAATGTTAAATGTGCCTTTTTGTATTGTAGATGCTACAGTTTTAACTGAAGCCGGTTATGTTGGTGAAGATGTTGAAACCATATTAACACGTTTATTACAGGCAGCAGATTACGATGTAACTAAAGCAGAACGAGGTATTGTTTTTATTGATGAGATAGATAAAATAGCACGTAAAGGTGATAATCCATCTATAACACGTGATGTATCAGGAGAAGGTGTTCAACAAGCGTTATTGAAACTTTTAGAAGGTTCTGTTGTAAATGTTCCACCGAAAGGAGGAAGGAAACATCCTGATCAAAAATTTATTGAAGTAAATACCAAAGATATTCTTTTTATTGCAGGAGGGGCTTTTTCAGGAATTGATAAAGTAATAGGAAAAAGATTAAACAGGCAAGCAGTAGGCTATAGCGCTTCAATAAAAGTAGATAAAATTGAAGAAGAAAACTTGTTACAATATATCATTCCTAGCGATTTAAAAACATTTGGTTTAATACCTGAAATTATTGGACGTTTACCAGTATTAACCCATATGAATCCTTTAGATGAAGACACACTAAGAGCTATTTTAACAGAACCAAAAAATTCAATCATCAAACAGTACCAAAAGTTATTTAAAATGGATGGTATTGATTTTTCTATCAATGAAAATGCATTGATGTATATAGTTGGAAAAGCTGTTGAGTATAAATTAGGTGCTCGAGGCTTGAGATCACTTTGTGAGGCCATTTTAACAGATGCAATGTTTGAATTACCGAGTACAGATGAAAAACAACTAAAGGTTACCAGGAAATATGCAGAAAATAAGATAAATAAATCAACGTTAAAAAAGTTAAAAGCAGTTTCTTAATTTAAAATAAATAATAAAATAAAATTTAATCACCCTTATTTTTATAATGGGTGATTTTTTTATCGAAATTTTGTAATTTAGGAATCTTAAAAAATTAGAATATTGATTTCCAGAGAAACTATAGATAGCGTTTTTGAAACTGCTCGTGTTGAGGAGGTTATTGGTGAATTTGTTCAGTTAAAAAAGGCGGGAAGTAATTTTAAAGGTTTGAGCCCGTTTTCAGATGAGCGAACTCCCTCGTTTATGGTTTCACCTGTAAAGCAAATTTGGAAAGACTTTAGTACAGGAAAAGGAGGAAATGCTATTTCATTTTTAATGGAACATGAGCATTATTCGTATCCAGAAGCTATTCGGTATTTGGCAAAAAAATACAATATTGAAATTGAAGAAACTGAACAAACTGATGCCCAAAAAGAGGAAGCAGATGAGCGGGAAAGTATGTTTTTGGTTTCTGAGTTTGCACGAGATTATTTTCATAAAATATTATTAGAAGACAATCAAGGTATCGCAATTGGATTGAGTTACTTTAAAGAACGTGGTTTTACAGATGAAACTATTCGAAAATTTCAATTAGGTTATTCTTTAAATGAATGGGAAGCCTTTACTTCAGAAGCATTAAACAAAGGTTACAACCTTAAATATTTAGAATCAACTGGGCTTACCATTGTTAAGCAAGA
>JAMOMG010000154.1 GCA_027068695.1 Flavobacteriaceae bacterium | reverse complement strand
CTAGAATGATAAATGTCATTAATTTAATCAAAAATTCATACTACTTTTACAGTACTTATTCATTACTTAATATCTTTTTAAGTGGTGAGTTTTTGATTTTTTTAGTTAGTAGTAAAAAAGGGAGCCTTAAAAGCTCCCTTTTTTAAATCATTTTTTTATTTAGGCTCCATAGTTCAAGGGATAGAATAGAAGTTTCCTAAACTTTAGATCCAGGTTCGAGTCCTGGTGGAGCTACTAATTGGACTGTAATTTGATTAAAATGAAATTCTAAAGGTGAAGTTTGGAGTTAAACCTATTGAGTTATTATTAACAGTATTGATACTGTTTTCAGCATTTATTTTGTAATATCTGTTTAATATGTTTTTACTGTTGAGTATATTAAGAATAGAAATTCCAGTCATGCCATTTACAGTTTTACTCAATTTAAATTTATAAGTAGATGAAAAATCTACTCGAAAATAATTTGGGAGCCGATTACTATTAGGTTCATTATAATTGATATAATTATTAACCCCATCAAAAGAAATGGAGTTATTACTAAGTGGTGTTGTATGTGGTTTTCCCGTTCTCCAAAGTAAGCCAATTGCAATATCTAAATTTTTATAAGTATACGTGTTACCCAAAGAAACACTGTGTTTTATATCTAAATTATTTGGAAAATTTGTAGGAGTAAGTTCAGGAAAGTTATAGGTATTATTGTTAAAAGTATAACCGATCCATGTACTAAATGCCTCAGTTTTTTTATTTATTAAAAACTCGATTCCATTAACGGTGTAACTACCTGAAGTTTTAATAAATTGATTTTGATTTTGAAAGCCTTGATTCGCAGTTGTGATACCGTTTACGTATTTGTAAAATCCTTCTATATCAATAAAAAAACCATTTTTTTTATAATTAACTCCTATAGATGCTTGTTTACTTTTTATAATTGGTATTGATTCATTATCGGCTAATATCCATCTATTTTTTTCAACACCTAAAAAATCTTCTTGTAAATCAATTACTTGAGTAGCATTTTGACTTTTAAACTCACCTGCAATTTTTAACGATAAATTTGAATTTACTTTGTGTAATGCTTGAATTCTTGGCTCAGGAATAAAAACGCCAAATTTTTCAATATAATTAAGTCTAAAACCACTATTAATAAAGGTTTTGTTATTGCTTGAAATAAAATTTAGCTCGCTATATAAAGAATGATTTCTAATAACAGATTTAATGGTTCTTATGTACAAAGGAAGGTTTACATCTTCAGCATTTGAAATGCCTAATTCATAAAAATGATAGCCTGTTAAGATTTTAATGTTTTTAGTTGGTTGATAATATGTATTTAATTTAATACCTGTTTCTAATACCTCATTATTTTGTATTAATCGTTGCTCTGTTAATAAGGTGTAATTAGATGCGTTTATGTTATATTTTGTGTAATAGATATTTAGAAGTGTTTTAAATTTTTGATTCCAATTACTTGAAAGTTGAGCTCCAAAGGCCAAGTTTTTTTGCTGGAGAGTACTTGTTTTAGATTCATTTAATGTCTCATTTTTTAATGTTTCATTATAATCTAAGTTGTTTTCAACTTTTAGCAGATTGAATCTAAATTTGTGTTGTTTGTTAATATCGTATAAAAACTTCAAATTATAATCATAGAAATTAAAATTAGAGGCTGTTTTAACTTCGGTATTATTAACATTAAGTTGTGTGGAAATTTTTGAATCTTGAAATATACGTTTAAAGTATTGTTCAAAAGTAGGAGTACTAAATAAATCAGTTACAGAGCGTCTTCCTGAGAATTGTATGGCTACTTTTTTTGAAATAGGAATTTGCCCGTAAGCATCAACACTTAAAAGGTTAAAACCAGCTCCACCAAATGGTTTTTCTTTAATATCATTTATAGATCTCATATCTATTGTACCAGAAACACCATCGTTGTATTGTGTGCTGGTTCCATTTTTAATAATAGTAACATCTTCTATTAAATAAGGATTGAAGGCTGAAATTAAACCAAAAAAATGACCTGAATGATACATTTTAATACCATCCCAAATAAGTAAATTCTGATCATTTGTGCCACCTCTTATGTTGATGGTTGAAATAGTTTCATTAACACTACTAATTCCTGGTATTGACTGAATTTTATGCAATACATCAGGTTCAATAAGCCCAGGTAAAATACCAAATTTTTCAGTATTAAGGTTAATGGT
>JAMOMG010000153.1 GCA_027068695.1 Flavobacteriaceae bacterium | reverse complement strand
TTCATCTTCAAAAACAAATGAATAATAGTTTTTTAGCTTTTCTCTCATTTCCTTATATAATATAAAATTTTTGTTGTAGCTCCTGTTTTTTCAATCACATAATTTAAAGCCTTATTACCTGCTTCCTCTCTTCTTTCTTCTGACTGAAATAATTTTTTTAAAAGTACGGATAATTTTTTAGAATTATTAACGGAAAAACATGCATCTATTTTTACAAGTTCAATCGCTTCATTAAACTTATGGTAATTTGGCCCTATTAGTATTGGAATGCCAAATGTTGCAGGTTCTAAAACATTATGTACACCCGTCTTGGTAAAGCCCCCTCCCACATAAGCAATTGCTGCATAGCTGTAAACCTTGGTTAAAATACCTATTGTATCAATAATAAAAACTTGAAAATCTTTTAAATTCTTATTATTCATTTCTGAATATAAAACAACTGGTTTTTTAATTTCTCTTTTTAGCCTCTGAATATCTTGATGGGAAATATTATGTGGAGCAATTATAATTTTTTCTTTGGAAGATGCTGTTTTATTTATATAATTCACCAACATTAATTCGTCTTCTTTCCACGTACTTCCCGCAACTAAAACATTATGCCCATTGATAAATTCACCTATAAAATCTAATTTATTATTTTGTTTAGTAATTTCAAAAACTCGGTCAAAACGAGTATCTCCACTTACTGTAACATTTGAAAAGCCAATACTTTTTAACAATTCTTCTGAATTTTCATCTTGTACAAAAAAGTGGTGAAATGCTGTTAATGATTTGCGTATCCACCCTCCATACCATTTAAAAAACGCTTGATTTTTCCTAAAGATACCTGAAACTAATATCGTTTTAATTTCTCTCTTTTTTAATTCTTTTAATATGTTAGGCCAAAACTCATATTTAACAAATACTACTAATGTTGGATGTACAATATCTAAGAATTTTTTCGCATTTGATTGTGTATCTAATGGTAAATAACAAACTACATCAGCTACTTCATAATTTTTTCGAACTTCATAACCCGATGGAGAAAAAAAAGTTAAAACTAATTTTGTTGTAGGGTTATCTTTTTTTAATTCTTCTATAATTGGCCGTCCTTGTTCAAACTCTCCTAATGAGGCACAATGAAACCAAATTACTTCATCATTTTTAGAAATAACTTTTTTTAGTTTTGAAAAAGTAATCTTCCGACCATTAACAAACAGTTTTATTTTTTTATTGAAAAGTGCTATAATTTGTAGAAAAAAGCTGGTAATAAAAATAAGTATGTTATATAAAAAGTACATAAAGGTACAAAGGTACAAAATAAGCGTATAAAAAAACTCCTAAACTTGTTAAGTTTAGGAGTTTTAAATTTATAAAAATTTGTTTCTTAAGCTTCAAAAGGCTCAATAGAAACATATGATCTATTATCTTTCTTTTTTTGGAATTTTACCACGCCATCAACTTTTGCATGTAATGTATGATCTTTTCCCATATATACGTTATCACCAGGGTGGTGTTGAGTTCCTCTTTGACGGATAATAATATTACCTGCTATTGCAGCTTGACCACCAAATATTTTTACTCCTAGTCGTTTCGATTCTGATTCTCTACCATTCTTCGAACTCCCTACTCCTTTTTTATGTGCCATGATGTTATGGTTTTAAAATTGAAATTTTTATTTAGTTAATGCCTCAATTAATTCAGCTTTCTTTAAAGAAGTATATCCTGTAATACCTTTTTCTTTAGCTAACGCTTTTAATTCAGCAACTGTTTTAGAACTTAAATCATCTGAATTTGTTACTTTAGATTCTTTTTTAGCTACCTCAGCTTTAGATTCTTCTTTTTTTACAGGTGCTTTTTTAGCAACTTCTTTTTTCTTTGCTCCACTAGCAATAATACTTTCAATTTGAATTTCTGTTAAAGCTTGGCGATGACCATTCTTTTTTCTAAATCCTTTTCTACGTTTCTTTTTAAAAACGATTACTTTATCACCTTTTAAGTGACCTAAAATTTTAGCCGTTACTTCGGCTCCTTTTATAGCTGGGGCGCCAACTGTTACTGTACCTTTACTATCTAAAAGAAGAACTTTGTCAAAAGAAATCTTTGCTCCTTCTTCTTTCTGTAAGCGTTGTACATAAACCTTTTGGTCTTTTGCTACTTTAAACTGCTGCCCTGCTATCTCTACAATTGCATACATACGTATAGTTTTATTCGCTTTATTAATAAATTT
>JAMOMG010000152.1 GCA_027068695.1 Flavobacteriaceae bacterium | reverse complement strand
CTATTGCAGCTATTCGTGAAAAAATTAGATACTCAAACGTACCTGCACCTTTAAGAGGCTTAGGAATTACATTTATTATTACTGGTTTAATGGCAATTGGATTTATGAGTTTTGGAGGAATGTTAACAGGAGGTGATAAAAAGGAAGTGAAAAAAGAGACAACTCAAATTGAGAAAGTTAAAGACACTAAAGAAAAAACCGCTCAAGTTGAAGTGACCAAAAGCGCTAATGATTTAGCCAATAACGAAAAAGAAATTAAAGAGTAATGATGATATTAGCAGCAAATACATTAGGTACAATTGTAGCAACAGTAGTAGCATTTTTAGTTTTAACATTACTATTAGTTGCATTATTATTATTTGTAAAACAGAAATTGTCACCTTCCGGACCTGTAAAAATTAAAATTAATGGAGAAAAAGAAATTGAAGTAGCCTCAGGAAGTTCTCTTTTAACAACTTTAGGAAATGCCAAAATATTTTTACCGTCAGCTTGTGGTGGTGGTGGAACTTGTCTTCAATGTGAATGTCACGTTCACTCTGGTGGAGGAGAGGCATTACCAACAGAAATACCTCATTTTACGCGTAAAGAATTAAAATCTGGAGCTCGTCTAGCCTGTCAAGTAAAAGTTAAACAGGACATGGATATTTCTATTCCTGAAGAAGTTTTTGGTATCAAAAAATGGGAAGGTACTGTTGTTAGAAATTACAATGTAGCATCATTTATTAAGGAATTTGTTGTTGAAATCCCTGAAGATATGGGTTATAAAGCAGGGGGATATATTCAAATTGAAATTCCTGCTTGTGAAGTAAATTTTTCTGATATCGATATTACTGCTCATCCAGAAGAACACGAAACACCTGATAAATTTAAATTAGAATGGGATAAATTTGGTTTATGGTCACTTAAAATGATAAATCAGGAGCCTGTTGAGCGTGCTTATTCTATGGCTTCTTACCCTGCAGAAGGGCGAGAAATTATGCTAAATGTTCGTGTAGCAACGCCACCTTGGGATAGAACTAAAAATGGATGGATGGATGTAAATCCAGGAATAGCTTCATCGTATATTTTTTCTCGTAAACCTGGAGATAAAGTTACAATTTCTGGACCTTACGGTGAATTTTTTATAAATGAATCTGATGCAGAAATGTTGTATGTTGGTGGAGGTGCAGGTATGGCTCCAATGCGTTCACATTTATATCATTTGTTTAAAACATTAAAAACCAAAAGAAAAGTAACCTACTGGTATGGAGGTCGTTCTAAACGTGAATTATTTTATCTAAAACATTTCCATGAATTAGAAAAGGAATTTGATAATTTTAAATTTTATGTTGTCCTATCTGAGCCTGCTCCAGAAGATAATTGGGTAAATAAAAAAGATGCTGATGATCCTGAAGGAGATGGATTTACAGGGTTTGTTCACCAAGCAGTAATAGATGAGTATTTATCTAAACATGAAGCACCTGAAGATATAGAGTTGTATTTCTGTGGACCACCATTAATGAACAAAGCAGTTCAAAAAATGGGTCAAGATTTTGGAATGCCAGATGAGAATATTAGATTCGATGATTTTGGTGGATAAACTAAAAAAAACATATATAAATTAATTAAAATCCGATATTTTTGTGTCGGATTTTTTTATAATTATGCACAATTAACTATTTACAATGAGTAGACCACTTACAAAGCAAGAACTACACAACTTGGCTATGAATATTGTGGGTAAAGATTTGCAAGCAAAAGGTTATGAGTTTATTGCCATAAATAGCAAATTAAAGAAACATCCACAATATGTTTGTATTGATAAGAATAATGTACGCTATTTTGTTTTAGTAAAAGCAACTGATATTTCTGATAATCCTATAAACTATGATGTTATCTGGATGGAAACATTTAAAAATCATGCACAAAAAAATCATGCTAAAATTATATTTGCTGGAGTTGGATTGGGGGCTGTTAGTGACAAAACAAAACCACCAATTTTAAATGAAGAGTATTTATTGCAATATGATGGTTTACAGTTTGTTGATGTTCAATTAAACTAAAAAATCACGCTTAAAGCGTGATTTTCTATATAGTATAACTAACAATAAGGTTATTACTCAACCTTACTTTCTAATAAATTGAAAAACTGATCTAGTTTAGGCATTAAAACAATTCTTGTTCTTCTATTTCTAGCTCTACCTTCAACAGTATCATTACTTTCTAGTGGTTT
>JAMOMG010000151.1 GCA_027068695.1 Flavobacteriaceae bacterium | reverse complement strand
GCAATAATTGAAGTTGTGTCTAATCCAATTTCGTATGCAACAATTTTGGCGACGGCTATAGGGTGATATATATATGGTTCCCCAGTTTTTCTACGCTGGTTACTATGAGCCTCAAGAGAAATGTCAAATGCTTTCCGGATCTCTTTTTTATCAGCACTGGTAAAAGTTTGATAAGCCCCCTTAAGCAAATCCTTATATCTCCTCGCTATTTCCTTATTTTCTTCCTCTGAACTTAAGTTGTATGCCATAGATTAAAAATAGTATTTTAAAATAGACTATCAAATAGAAAAAGTTTATTTTTTTAAGTTTAAAATTCGTTGTAGTAGCGTTGGGTGAGAATAATGAATTTTAACATACAAGTTACTGGGGGTTAAATTACTTAAACTGTTTTTGGATAATTTTTTTAGTGATGAAATTAAATCCTCTGGATTAAAGTTTTCTTTGGCATAATTATCTGCTTGGAATTCAAACTTTCTAGAAAGAGCATTCATAAATAAGTTTGTTATTTCAGAGATAGGGCTATACAAAATTACAAAAGCTATTAATCCAATGTGAAAACTTGGGTTTTGAACACCCAATGCCTGAGATAAAGTTAAATTACCAACCAATAAAGATAAAATATAAAGTGTTAAACCTGTTATGCCAATTGATAAAATTAGATTGTAAATGATATGTTTTCTTTTGTAATGCCCAACTTCATGTGCTAAAACAGCAACTATCTCATTTGTATCTAAATCATTTATAAGGGTGTCAAATAATGTAATTCTTTTTTGAGAACCAAATCCTGAAAAATAGGCATTAGCCTTGGTTGAGCGTTTTGAGCCATCAATTACAAAAATATTATCTAATTTAAATCCTATTTTTTCAGCAAATTTTTCAATCTCATTTCTTAATTCTCCGTCTTCTAGTGGTTTTTGTTTATTAAAAATGGGAACTATTAATTTTGAATAAAATAAATTTAAAAAAAGAGTAAAAACGGTAATTACTCCCCAAGTATAGAGCCAAAAATTTGTAGTTGTTAGCTCATAAAACCAAGTAATAATTGCCATTAAACCACCTCCAACAATTAATAGCATTAACCATCCCTTAAGTTTATCTAGCACAAATGTTTTAATCGATGTTTTATTAAATCCAAATTTTTCTTCAATTACGAATGTTTTGTAGTATGAAAAAGGTAAAGATAAAATGTCACTTGCTAAAAAAATAATTCCAAAAAAAACCAATGTAATTACAATTGTGTTATTTGAGATACTTCTTGCTAATTCATCAACAAATTTGAATCCATCTAGAAAGAAAAATAATAAGGTAGTTATAACTGAGAATAGACTTGAAATTAATGAAAATTTGTAATTTTCTATTTTATACTTTTGAGATTTTAGATATTCATTATCGTTATAAATCCCTTTTAATTCTTCAGGAATAGCATCCTTAAAATGCTTTGAGTTTAATGCATTGATATAGGTGTCAAATAGAAATTTAATTATAATAATGGCTATTAAAATATAAAATAGTGTTTGTGGATTCATGAAGTGTATATTATAAATTTCGTTGTCTTACGGCTTCAAAGATAATAATTGCAGCACTAACAGATACATTCATTGAATCAATAGTTCCGCGCATTGGAATTAGAATATTTTGTGTGCTATTTTGAAGCCATTCATTAGAGAGACCGGTTGCTTCAGTACCAACAACTATTGCTGATGCTTTTGTGTAATTTATAGTTTGATATGCTACAGATGCTGTTAAAGAGGCTCCGTATATATGTATGTTATTTTCTTTTAAAAATGAAATTATTTCTGAAGTTGTTCCTGTAGCAATGGTTGTGGTAAATACGCAACCAACACTTGAGCGAATGATATTTGGATTGTAAATGTCGGTTTTAGGATTTGCAATAAAAACAGCATCAACTCCAGCGGCATCTGCAGTACGCAAAAGAGCGCCAATATTTCCTGGTTTTTCAGGAGCTTCTGCGATTAAAATTAAAGGGTTTTTACTCTTTAATTGAATAGTACTTAAGGATAAATTTTTACTTTTCGCAATAGCCAAAATACCTTCGGTAGAATCTCTTATGGCTAATTTTTTATATATTTCTTTAGAAATTTCAATAATTTTAATAGAAGAATTTACGTTGCTTAATAGGTTTTCAATTTCTTCATTATTAATAACTGATGAAGCAATTAAAATTGACTTAATTTGATAATTTCCACGTATAGCTAAGGAAATTTCACGCAATCCCTCAATTAAAAAAGTATTTGTTTTTTTTCTAAGTCGAGATTTTTCTTTTAGTTGAACAAGTTCTTTTATGAATGTATTTTGTAGACTTGTTATTTGTTTATGCATACCCAATTAAATAAGCGACAAAGGTACTAATAATTAAAATTTTAAATAAAAAGCTCTGAATAAATTCGGAGCTTTTTATTTTATTGTAAACCATATTTTTTAGAATATTTTTTCCATAGTTTGGTTTGATGCGTTTCTAAGCTTATTTTTCTGCCTTGAATAAAAGCATACGTTAGAATATTTGTTCTCATATCTAAGGCATCACCTTCAGAAATAAATAGTGTAGCATCTTTGCCAACTTCTAGTGTTCCAACAATATCGTTAATTCCTAAAATTTTAGCTGCATTTGAGGTGATTAATTTTAAAGCCTCCTCTTTATTTAATCCATAGGCTGCATAGGTTCCTGCATAAAATGGTAAATTTCTAGCACTCATTCGTTCCATACTCCCTTCCATGCCAATAGCAACAGTTACTCCTTTTTCAACTAAAAGTTTCGCAGATCTATAAGGCAAGTCATAATCTGTATCACTGCTACTTGGTACTCTATGAGCTCTTTCTAAAATAACAGGAATATTATTTTTAACCAGTAAATCTGCAATTTTGTAGGCGTCATTTCCATGAACGATCACAATATTATTAATTCCTGCTTTCTTAATAAAATTAATGGCATCTGTAATTTCTTGAACGCCACTGGCATGTATATATAGTTTTTTTTCACCGTTGAATAAACCTTCCATTGCTTCAAAAGGAAGATTTTTAGGGTTTTTATTAGATTTTAAATACCTTTTTGAATTTGAAATGAATGTCGTAATTTTTTCTACATTAGTTGCATATTTTTTATCAGGTTTGGCACCTGCATCTTCACCAAGCCACCATTTACCATAGGTAAAACTTTGTGGCCAGTTGATATGAATTCCATCATTAATTTTTATGGCAGCATCTTCCCAGTTCCAAGCATCAAATTGAACAACAGAGGATGTTCCAGAAATTGTGCCACCTCTAGGTGTTATTTGTCCCATCAATACACCGTTTGGCCGCATACTTTCAACTACTTTAGATTCGCTGTTATACGCTATTAAACTTCTTATGTGTGGATTCATAGCTCCTACCTCGTCATAATCTAAGGTTGCTCTAACAGCATCAATCTCTCCTAAACCTAGTGAAGTATTAGCAACAATAAAACCGGGGTAAACATGTTTGCCCTTGGCATTAATAATGTTTCCTAAACGTGCAATTTTTGTATTTGCACTTCCTACAAATTTTAGTTTTCCATTAGAAAACATAATAAGTGAATTTTCAATGACTTCACCATTTCCTATATGTGCTGTGGCTCCTTCTATACTATAATCCTCAGTTTGTTTTGGGGCTGGTGTTTGTTGCGCTATGATTTCTCCTATTATGAATAAGAAAATAAAACTATATATATATTGTTTTTTCATGATTTTAGTTTTTAGTATTCTAATACAGTGTCACAGTGAAAATTAATGGTTGCTTTCTTTTTAGGTAATTGAACAGACTTTCCATTAATTTTTTCATTAAGCATCATATTAATTAATGTATTGCGTTCTTTTTGGACAGATTTTCTCAATTCTAAATCTTTTTGAATATCAAAATAGATTACACCATCAATAATTGTTTTTTCTGCTTTGGCATAAATAGATAATGGATTTTTACTCCATAAAACCAAGTCAGCGTCTTTACCAACTTTTATACTTCCAACGTTATCATCAATATGTAAAAGTTTAGCAGGATTTATAGTTACAAATTTCCATGCTTCCTCTTCACTTATTCCTCCGTATTTAACAGATTTAGCAGCTTCCTGATTTAATCTCCTAGACATTTCAGCATCATCAGAATTAATAGCTACAGTAATTCCCACGTTGTGCAGTATGGCAGCATTGTACGGTATTGCATCATTAACTTCATATTTATAGGCCCACCAATCAGAGAATGTTGAAGCACCAACTCCGTGTTGTTTCATTTTATCAGCTACTTTATAACCTTCCAAAATGTGGGTGAATGTATTTATTTTGAAATTGAATTTTTCAGCAACTTTCATTAACATATTAATTTCACTTTGTACGTAAGAATGGCAACTAATGAAACGTTCTTTATTTAAAATTTCTGCTAACGTTTCTAATTCTGCATCTTTTCTGTAAGGTTTGCCAGTCTTTTTAAAATCGTCATATTCTTTGGCTCTTTGGAAATAATCCATATAAACTTGTTCAACGCCCATTCTGGTTTGAGGAAACCTAACAGTATTATTACTTCCCCAATTAGATTGTTTAACATTTTCACCCAATGCAAATTTGATGAATTTAGGGCTGTTTTTATAAAGCATATTGGTAGCTGATTCTCCCCATTTTAATTTAATAATGGCTGAACGGCCACCAATGGGATTTGCTGAACCATGTAATATTTGAACAGTAGTTACACCTCCAGCTAAATTTCGGTAAATTTTAATATCATCAGGGTTTATAACATCTTCAATGGTTACTTCTGCAGAAGAGTTATGCCCAGCTTCATTAATAGCAACAGCTGCAATATGTGTATGTTCATCAATAATTCCAGCAGTTAAATATTTTCCAGTACCATCAATAATTTTTGCATTTCCTGCTCGTAAACTTTTCCCAATTTTAGCAATTTTACCGTCTTTTAGTAACACATCTGTATTTTGTAATATTCCTTCCTTTTCACTTGTCCAAACGGTAGCATTCTTAATTAAAATAGTCTCTTGTTTGGCTTTTTTTGTAAAACCAAAAGCTGTATTTGGGAAAGTAATAGGCATTATGGAGAGCGTAGAAGTATCTCCATCTTTTTTCTTTACTTCCTTTTTTTCTGAAGGTTTTCTTGTGGCTTTCCAAATTGATTTCTTACCTCCAGCATCAATACTTGTTCCTTTTAAATTATCAGAGATATCATTAATTCTAGCTACGAGTCTGGTAAATTTGGAAGAATCTTTAGTTTCATTCATTGTAATAGTTAGCCAATTATCAACATAGGATATCTTTGATTTAATTTCTAGACTATCCTTTTTAATAGAACTTGCTAGTTTTCTACCCTTACCAGTAATAGATAGAATGTATTTTTTATTATCTAAAGATAGGCTATAACTACCTGAGATGTCTTTAATATTCATTTCATTTATCACATTTTTACTTCCTTGAACCCAATTTTCATAGGTTATAGTTTTAGGTTCAAATAGTTCTCCTGAAGTAATTAAAAAATTAGCATAGCGTCCTTTTTGTAATGTTCCTATTTCATTAGATTTTCTTAAAATTAAGGCAGGAACAGTAGTTAATGCTTCTAATGCAGCTGTTTTGTTTAAACCAAATTTAATGGCTTTTTGAATATTTTTATTAAAATCGGCAATTGATTTTAATTTATAAGTAGTAATTGAAAAACGAACACCATTTTTTTGTAGTACACTTAAATTTGAGGGTTCCTGATTCCATTTACGCATATCACTTACATCTATTTTACTAGCAAAAAAAGGATTGCTAACATCGTATGCTTTCCGGAAGTTGATAGGAATGATATAAGTTGCATTGGTAGCTTTTATTTCTTCAATATCCTCATATTCATCACCACCACCAACTATTGTGTATTGTATGCCAAATTGATCCCCAATCTTATCGGCTCTTAAATCATTTTGTTTCCCACCGGCATCAAAAATTTGAACTAAATTTTTATTTTTATTAAAGGCTTCTAATGCTAAATCATTATTTTTTGAAAGCCCTTTGGCATACCATTCAGCATCATAATATACTTGGCGAAGTAAAGCCATAGCACCCATTAAAGAATTAGGATATACTTGATTTGATTGATTACTTTTATGAAAAGATAAATATTGAGCAGATTTACTATCTAAAATTCTGTTGCTACTAGAAGGATTTGAATTTAAAGAAATTAAAAGTCCATTTCCTCTTACAATACCATCTTGTAAATGTGTATTTACAATACCAAACCCAGCTTTTAACAGTTCTTTAGCTTTTTTATTGTCAAATTTAAAAAGATTGATAGGATTGGTATCAGGTCTAATGTGGTCGTTCCAGTAATATCCTTTTCTTTGAGCATCGTATTGAGGTTTGCTGTTACGAGAATTAGACTTCCTTTTAGGTTTTGAAATTCCAAAACTAGAGTAGATATCAATGAATGAAGGATAAATATATTTCCCCTTTAAATTTATGATTTCAGTTCCTTTAGGTATAGTAATAGTTTTACCTACATTAAGTACTTTGCCGTCTTTTATCAACAGTGTTCCTTTGTTTATAATTTGTGTTGGAGTAACATAAATTGTGGCGTTGGTAAAAGCAATAGTTGTATTTGCTTTGGTCTTAACACCCGTGTTAATGGGGAAGTATTCCTGTGAATTGAGAACAATAGAAAACAGGAAAATCATTAAAATAATTGATTTTTTCATTATAACTGGTTTGGTTTACGGTAGGTAAATATAATTTTTTGTTTAAAGTATTTTGACTTTTATATTTTTTTAACAAAAAATTAAGAAACTTATAAGTTGAGATTAACTCTTAAATTGTGTTGTTAGTTTTGTAGTAACTTATTAAAAAAGAGACCATTTTATTGTATTCTTTTATACCGGCTTTTTGTTTATTAGCTTTTAAAAAAGAGTCATAAAAGCCTTTAAAATATTTTTCTGACCAGTTTTGATAAGATATCCAAAAATCTCGACTTTGTTTTATATCTTTTATTATCCCTTTGTTAATTTCTTTTTTTAAGATTTCGTATTGTTTGGGATCTGTTCTGTAAATTTCATATAGACAATATCGCAATGCCATTAAGTAACCTGAATAATTATAAAAAGAATCATTGGAATGAGTTGAGGCCAGATAACCTATAAAATTAGCTTCACTCTCCGAGGCAAAACCTATTTGGTGAGCAACCTCATGACACACAGTTGCAGGGTAATTGTTTTTTGGAATTAAAGAATTTATCTGAGCTTCATTTGTGAATGGATTAATATAGCCTGCAAACCCCATATAGGTTAGCGGTAAACTAAATAAAGAATACTTTATAGACGGATTCTCAAATTTAAATTGTGGGTATTTTTCTTGTAATTTAGAATAGGCTAATGGTGATTTTTCTTCTATTTTTTGTTTACTTAAGGTATTGTGAACTATAATGGTGTCATTTTTAGTAATTAATATTTGAGCATTGTTTGTTTTTGAAATAAGTGCTTTAGTAAGATTGATTAATTCAGCTGAAGTATAATTAGTTTTCTCTAATTTCAATGTTTTAAATAGAGGCTGTCTAAAATAATTTAGAGCCCAATTAAAATGAAAAAAGAAAAATATAATTGAAGCAAATGCACCAAATTTGAAGAATGTATTTTTAAGATGAATTTTTCTAGTTTTTAACAGAATGAAAATACCATTTAATATAAAAAAACCAAGTATTAAATATAAAATATCACCAACAGAAACAGGAATCCATCCAAAAATTATTCTTAAAAATTTAGAAATGTAAACGTATAAACCATTTGAATAATATTTTTCAATTAGAATAGGGTATTGAGCTATAATTTGAATAAAAGCCCATTGCATAATAAGTAAAACTGTAAGTATTTTATATACCTTTTTTTGTTTCATAATTCAAAAATAGGAAATAAATAATGAGAAAGAGGGGTTTAAATAGTTATTAACAAAATTGGTACTTGTGAACAAAACATGTGTAAAAATAAAATTGAAATTTCAAGACACAATTAAGTTTAAAAAATTACATTTGTTTAATCTTGAAATTTAATAGTTTTCTTAAATAAATTATTAATTTAAATTAAAAACAAAGTAATATAAGCGTGAAAAATTTACAACCAATTCAATCCAGAAAAATCAAAAAGAGTACAGTAATAAGTCTTGAGAAAGGTAAGATACCTCCACAAGCTGTTGATTTAGAGGAAGCTGTATTGGGAGCGATGATGATTGATAAAAAAGGAGTTGATGATGTAATTGATATTTTACACTCAGAGGTTTTTTATAGAGAAGCACATCAGTTAATTTATGATGCTATATATACATTATTTAATAACACTGAACCTATAGATTTACTATCGGTAGCAAATCAATTGCGAAAAACAGAAAATTTAGATGCAGTTGGAGGTGATTTTTATTTGGTAGGATTAACACAAAAAGTAGCTTCATCTGCACATATAGAGTTTCATGCACGTATTATTCTTCAAAAATTTATTCAACGAAAATTAATTACAATTTCTTCTGAAATAATAGAAGAAGCTTATGATGAAACAATTGATGTTTTTGATTTGTTAGATGATGCGGAGTCAAAATTATTTGAAGTAACTCAAGGTAATTTAAAAAAAGGTTCTGAAGCTGCAGAAGGGTTGGTAAAACAGGCACTTGATAAAATTCAGGAAATTTCTCAAAAAGAGGGAATGAGTGGTGTAGCAACAGGTTTTACCCGTTTAGATGAGTTAACCTCCGGTTGGCAACCTTCAGATTTAGTAATTATTGCTGCTCGTCCGGGTATGGGTAAAACGGCTTTTGTAATGTCTATGGCTAAAAATATGGCGATAGATTTTGATATCCCAGTTGCTATTTTTTCATTAGAAATGTCTTCTGTACAATTAATTACACGTATGATTTCTAGTGAAACAGGTATTTCATCAGGGAAATTGAGAAAAGGAAATTTAGAGCCACATGAATGGGAACAGTTAAATGTGAAGGTTAAAAATTTAACAAAGGCACCTATTTTTATTGATGACACACCTTCCTTGTCTATTTTTGATTTAAGAGCTAAATCACGCCGTTTAGCATCACAGCACGGAATTAAAGTTATTATTATTGATTATTTACAATTAATGACAACTGGAACTTCTCAAAAGGGAGGTGGAAATCGTGAACAAGAAATTTCTATGATTTCAAGAAATTTAAAGGCTTTAGCAAAAGAATTAGCCATACCAGTTATAGCACTTTCTCAATTGTCACGTGCTGTTGAAACACGTGGAGGAAATAAACGACCTCTACTTTCAGATTTACGTGAATCAGGAGCTATAGAGCAAGATGCGGATATTGTTTCATTTATATACCGACCTGAATATTATGGACTTACAGAATGGGATGATGAAGAAAGAACACCTTGTGAAGGACAAGCAGAATTTATAGTTGCAAAACATAGGAATGGAGGCTTGGAAAATGTAAAATTGAAATTTACGGGTCATTTAGCTCAATTTAGTAATTTAGATGATGATTTTGGCAGTGAATTTCAATCAAAAATGAATGTTTCAACTTCAGATACCGTTTTGCCGAGTGCAGAGGAAGCTTTTGGATCGCATGATAATTTGGATAATGATGTAGTTCCATTTTAAAAATTTGAAATGCAACTATTTATAAAAATAATTACTGGATGTTTAATTTTCTTAACCCATTCGGTATATGCATCATTCATTTTAATACCAATGGATGCTGTTACACAAACCAATCATTTAAAAGCTTATGGAATTACCTATTGGTCTTTACAACAAGGAAATAAGGTTAAGTGGTTGTTAAACTATGAAGGAGGCTCTTTTTTACTAGAAGATAATGAAGCTACCAGAAGTGAATGTAAAATTAGAGGAGTCAGTTTTCAAGTAATTTCAGATACCCAAGCAATACAAATTTTAGAAGAAATAAGTAGCCCTTCACAAAATATGGATGCCATTACTTTAGAAAAAGCACCAAAAATTGCTGTGTATTCACCTAAAAGTAAATTACCTTGGGATGATGCCGTTACATTAGTTTTAACTTATGCTGAAATTCCTTTTGATGTAATTTATGATGAAGATGTTTTAGATGAGAAGCTATTGTTATATGAGTGGTTACATTTGCATCACGAAGACTTTACAGGTCAATATGGCCGTTTTTATGGTGCATACAGAAGAGCCCCTTGGTATATTGAACAAAAAAAAGAAGCTGAAGAATTAGCATTTAAACTGGGTTATTCTAAAGTATCACAAGAAAAATTAGCCGTAGCCCTTAAAATAAGAGATTTTGTTGTGGGTGGTGGTTTTATGTTTGCAATGTGTTCAGCAACCGATAGTTTTGATATTGCGTTGGCTGCAGAAGGAGTTGATATTTGTGAGAGTATGTTTGATGGAGACCCTTCAGAGGCAAACTATCAACAAAAAATAAATTTCAATAAAACTTTTGCCTTTAAAAATTTTAAATTAGTTAGAAATCCTGTGGTGTATGAATTTTCATCAATTGATATGACTAGTAAAAGAAAAATTAAAAGAACTGCTGATTATTTTTCATTACAAGAATACTCTGCTAAATGGGATCCAAT
>JAMOMG010000150.1 GCA_027068695.1 Flavobacteriaceae bacterium | reverse complement strand
ATTTTAGTTTGTTTTCACCAAAAATTTTAGATAAATATACAGATGGAAGTCAAGACGATATAACAAATGGTGAACAAGATTTGAATTAGACCAAAAACTCATAACCCGAAGGTCGGTGGTTCAAATCTACCTCCTGCAACCAATTTAATAAATTTTTGATAACTATTCATTAATAAACTCCATATTCAAAATCACAATAATCATATAGCTTTAAATCTCTCATATAAGTAGATGTTACAATGTTTTCTATAAAGTTAAATCAATATTAACTGATATTTAATAGGGTGTGGAGAAACATGCAAAGAAGAGCAAAACTTATCAAAACAAGATTTATATGAAAAAATAGAAAACGGTATCAAAACTTTTGCATTAGAAAAATATAATGCACTCTTTTTATTATTTAAATAGCCTATCTTGCTATTTAGCTTTACTTTTAAGTTGTAATGATGATGAAACTGAGAGTGATTAACATACAAATTCTCTTGAAAATAAATATAGCAGTTTATTTTTGACAAAACACACAATGTGTGTTATAATGGTGTTAAACTCGTAAGTAAGGAATTAAATTATGGCTACAGTAGTAAATAGTAAAACTAGAACCAATGTTTATCTTGATACAGATATGAAAGAACAAGCCAAAGAGATATTTAAACAATATGGTATGGGGTTAAGTGATGCCTTTAATATATTTCTATCTCAAGCAGTAATGGAAAAAGGTATTCCTTTTCAAATTAAAATCCCAAATGATGAAACTGTTCAAACAATAAAAGATGCTAGAGAAGGCAAAAATATGACTAAAATTACACTAGATGATTTAAAAGAGGAGATTGGTGTTTAGTATCTCTATACATAAGGTATTTACCAAATAGCTTAAAAATCTTAACTCAATCCTACCAATACTGCTAAATTGTTTATGTACATTTCTCTCTTACTTAATGAAAAAAAATTACCAAGCGAAGCTAGAAATCATCATCTGATTGGAGAATTCAAGGACACAAAGGAATTTCATATTAGTGGTGATTTACTTGTTATATGTAAAATAGAAGACAATACTTTAGAGCTACTTCGGATTGGAACACATTCACAATTGTTTAAATAGCTTGATTTATTTTTAATCTTATGTAAACTCATTTAAAAACCTATCAGAGTGAAAATAAACTTCAATCATTACAACTTTGAAAAAAAGCAAAAAATTTATCTTGTTTTGAAATATAAATATTTATTTTAAGATTAAAATTATTTATGCTATAATCTTTCTTATAATTTGTTTACATGGAGACTGTATGGTAGCATTAGATTTAGAGTCGTGCAATATAGTTTTTCTAGATATTGAGGCAACTAAAGAAAAAAAAATTAAAGAGTTAGGTCTTGTTTATCAAGATAAACAACTTAAAACGACTTCTATATCAAAAGCTTATGAATTTATAAAACACTTTGATGTTAATTTTATATCTGGACACAATTTCATAAATTTTGATTTTGAGATATTAAAACAAACTTCACTTTATCAAATCTTGCAAAACTCTTATCTGATTGATACACTTGCTCTCTCACTTTTGTTTTTCAATGAAAAGACACTACACAGTTTGCCAAAAAATTATAAAAGTGAAGATGATTTTAAAAATGACCCGGTAGAAGACTCTTTGAGTACACAAAAACTTTTTAAAAAAATAGAAGATAGATTTTTGTCACTAGATAAAGATGTGCAAGATATTTTTTTTTCACTACTCAAAGATGAAAAATATTTTAGTGGATTTTTTAAATACTTAGAGATTTATGATTTTGATAAGTTAGAGCTTGGTAGATTAGAACAAAAAATTGTACAAATCTATAAAGAGGTCATTGTAAACAGAGAGTTATTGCCTAAAATTATCAAAACAAATCCTGTAGAATTGGCTTATATTTTAGCTTTACTCTCTCCTAACATTGAGATAAAGTCACACCCTCCAAAGATATTGTATGATTATCCAGAAATTGTTGATATTCAAAAAAAGCTCTGTTTTGATTTAGAAAAAATAGACAAAAAGTTAAGTAGTTTTTCAAAAGAGACATTTGGTTTTGGAGACTTTAGAGAGTTTCCAAAATTAAATCCAACTCTATTTGGCAAACCTTCAATATCACAAAGAGATATAGTCTATGCTGCACTGAAAGATGAATCATTTTTAACGGTTTTACCAACAGGTGGTGGTAAAACTTTTACTTTTTGGTTACCAGCTAT
>JAMOMG010000149.1 GCA_027068695.1 Flavobacteriaceae bacterium | reverse complement strand
GTTCCTTTTCCTGGAATTGGAGCAATAATACGAATTCCCATTGCAGAAAGTGATAAAGCAATATCATCTTCAAGATTTTTAATTTTTGAAATCCGAATACCTGCTTCGGGTACTATTTCATACAAAGTTACTGTAGGTCCAACAGTAGCTTTAATACGGTCAATCCCAATATTATAATTATTAAGTGTTGAAACAATTCGGTTTTTATTTGCTTCTAATTCCTCTTGATCAACAGAAATACTTTCGTTGTAATCTCGTAGTAAGTTTAATGTTGGAAATTTATAGTTACTCAATTCAAGTGTAGGATCAAATTCGCCAAAATCTTTCACCAATTTATCAGCCAAATTTTCATTTACATGATTTTCTTCTACAATTTGATCTACGGCAATTTCAACGTCATTACTGGACTCAATATTTTCTTCAAAAGTAGATTTTATATTTGTGCCTGATTCTTCTTTCTCAAGAGGAATATCGGTATTAGTTGATTTTTTTTGTGAAGTAGATTGAGTATTGTCTAGAGATAATTCAATGGATTGTTTGGTGTTTTCTAAGGTGCTTTCAGTAACTTTATCTTTATGATTGTTCTTTTTTGTACTTTTAAAGTTGTTTTTAAAAGCTTCAGGTGTTAACTTAAAACGAATTACTAAATAAGAAATTCCTAAAAATAATAAGAGTAAAATTAATCCTGTTTTCCCTAAAAATTGTTGTAAAAACAAATTAATTTCATAACCTAATACACCTGCAAATAGTGAATTTTTATAGGCAAAAAATCCAAAACTAATTGAAATCCAAAGAATTCCTAAAATTCCCCATCCCCAAATTTTTCTAACTTTTTTTAACTTTCCCTTTAAAAAAATAGAGATGCCAGAAAAGAACAAAAGGAAAGGTATGTATAGTGCTGCAACTCCAAAACTTTTGTAAATAAAGAAATGACTGATACTAGCACCAATTTTTCCTAATAAATTTTTTACTGAAATATTTTTATCTGTAAAATTTGAAAGTTGACTTTGGTCTTCTTGCCAGTTAAAAAAATAAGATATAAATGAAATTAGTAAAAAAAATGCAAATAATATTACAAACACTCCAATAATGGTTTGTGTTTGCTGGTTTCCAAAAAAAGATTTGGTTTTTTGAAAACGAGGCTTGATTATTTTTTTTGTTGAAATTTTTTTCTTTTTAGCCATTTACCGTATTATCTCACAAAAATATAAAATTAATATGATTGTGGTTAAATTCCTAAATAAATTTAGGGATATAAATAATTAAACCAATAATAATGGCAAATATTGCTGCAAAAAATGCTGCGCCGGCAGAAATATCTTTAACTCTGCCAATTTGTTTGTGATATTCAGGGTGAATAAAGTCGGCAATTTTCTCAATAGCAGTATTTAATGATTCTGCTACCAAAACAAGTCCAATTGCAACTAATTGAAACATCCATTCGGTAGCAGAAATATGCATTAAAAAGCCTATAATTGTCATAATAATAGCAATTATAACCTGTGCTATGATACTGTTTTCAGAAGTAATTAAAATCCAAAATCCCCTAGCAGCGTATTTTACTGATTTTAGGCGATTTAGAAAAAAATTGTTTCTTAAACTCATAGTTGTTTTTACAATGCCTTTAGCACATCTTCATAATTAGGTTCGTCAACAATTTCAGGAACTTGTTGTGTATATGTTACTTCTCCTTCTTCATTAATAATTACAATTGCTCTTGAGTGTAAGTTGGCAAGTGGCCCATCTTTAATTGTTACGCCGTATGCCTTTCCAAATTTTCCTTTTGCAAAGTCAGACAATGTAATAACATTATCCAGTCCTTCAGCACCGCAAAAGCGTGCTTGTGCAAAAGGTAAATCTCTAGAAATACAAAGTACTTTTGTGTTTTCAAGATTTCCAGCTTCTTTGTTGAATCTTCTAACTGAAGCTGCGCAAGTACCAGTATCTAAGCTAGGGAAAATATTTAATATTAGTTTAGAACCCCTAAAATCTTTTAGCTTTGCTTTAGATAAATCTGATTTTATTAAATTAAATTTTGGTGCTTTTTTACCAATTTTAGGTAGTTTTCCTACCGTATTAATTGGATTGCCTTTTAGTGTTATTTTAGTCATAATAATTATATTTTAAATACCAAAGTTAGTTTAAAAAGTAAAAACTCCCGAATTAATTCGGGAGTTTTTAAAATATATTTGATTTTTGTTAGTGTTTCGATAAGTAATCAGCTACACCTTCATGCGTAGCTTTTAATCCTTCTTTTTCTGAACTCCAGTTTGCAGGGCAGGCTTCGCCGTGCTCTTCTGTAAATTGTAATGCATCAACCATTCTCAAAGCCTCATCAACATTTCTTCCTAAGGGAAGGTCGTTTACCACTTGATGACGTACAATACCATCTTTATCAATTAAAAACAAACCACGATAAGCAATTAATTCGCCACTAGCTTGTAATTGATCGTTATCATCGTAATAATAATCACCTGCTAATACATCGTAATTTTTTGAAATAGTTTTATTGGTATCAGCAACAATTGGATATGTTACACCTTGAATTCCTCCTTGAGCTTTTGGCATTTGCAACCATCCCCAGTGAGATTGTTCAGTATCTGTAGATACAGCAACTAATTGAACATTTCTTTTTTCAAATTCTGCTAATTTTTCTTGAAAAGCAAATAATTCGGTAGGACAAACAAATGTAAAATCTTTAGGATAAAAGAATAAAATAACATATTTATTTCCTTCAAATTGTTCTAAAGAGTAATTTTCAACAAACTCTACTCCGTTTACTACCGCTTGCGCGCTAAATTTTGGTGCTTTTTTTCCAACTAATACAGCCATTATTATATTTTTATTTATGATTAATAATTTTGTTTAGCAAAGTTACAAATTTATATAGTGATTTAAAATGATGTTAATTTTAATATTTTATTACGAAATAGATTTTCTCTATAATAAATAACTTTCCAATAATTTAATAAGTATAAAATCTTGTATATTCGCAGTCTAAAATTTAAACCTTTTGAAGCTTAAAAATTACACTTCTGAATTTAAAAATAATTTAAAATTAGCAACCCCAATTATGATGGGGTCATTAGGCCATTTATTGGTTGGTTTAATTGATGATATTATGGTGGGTAGGCTAGGTCCTGTAGAGTTAGCAGCTACTTCACTGGGTAATAGCTTGGTTTTTATTGCGCTTTCTATTGGTATTGGATTTTCGTTTGCAATAACACCTTTAATTGCAGAATCTGACGGAGAAGGCGATGAAGAAAAAGGAAGAAATATTTTTCAGCATGGGTTAATTTTAATGACCATTTTAGGCGTTGCAGTGTTTGGAATGTTATTGTTTATTAAGCCCATTTTGTATCATTTAGATCAACCCGAAGAAGTAGTTGTTTTAGCAATACCTTATTATGAAATAGTTGCAATGTCCATGATTCCTCTTATGATTTTTCAGGGATTTAAGCAATTTGCTGATGGTTTGTCGCAAACAAAATATGCTATGTATGCCACAATACTTACAAACGTTGTAAACATTATTTTAAATTTTGCATTAATTTATGGTATATGGATTTTCCCTAGGTTAGAATTGGTTGGAGCTGCAATAGGTACCCTAATTTCGAGGGTTGTGATGGTTGTTTTTTTATATGTTGTATTAATGAAAAAAGAAAAATTTGTAATTTATATGAAAAGATTACAATTTAAAGAAATAAAAATTAAAACTTTCAAAAAAATAATAAGTATTGGATTTCCAACAGCACTGCAAATGTTATTTGAAGTTGGATTATTCACAGCATCAGTTTTATTAGCCGGTACTTTGGGAGCCTTACCTCAGGCTGCAAATCAAATAGCATTAAAACTTGCTTCTACTACATTTATGATTGCTGTTGGTATTGGTGTTGCAGCAACAATTAGGGTGAGTAATCAAAAAGGATTGAATAATTTTATTGAATTAAGACGCATTGCATTCTCAAACTTCTTGTTAATTTTAATAATTATGTTTACCTTTTCAATTGCATTTATGGTATTTAGAAATGTACTGCCATGGATGTTTACAGATAATTTAGAAGTTATTAAAATAGCATCAAGTTTGTTAATAATCGCAGGCTTTTTTCAATTGTCAGATGGGTTACAAGCCGTTATTTTAGGAGGGTTAAGAGGGTTGCAAGATGTGAATATTCCTTCAGGAATAACATTCATTGCATATTGGATAATTGGTTTTCCTGTTTGTTATTACTTAGGAAGAATTGCAGACCTTGGTACTTTAGGAATCTGGATAGGCTTATTAACCGCATTAACCAGTTCAGCAATTATGCTGTTTTTTAGATTTAACTATTTATCAAATAAATTAATAAAAGAAAAAAATGGACTTACCTAAATTTTTATTGGGAGATAATACAGATTACTCTGACAATATTTTTATTATTCATACAGAATTCCCTCGATTCATTATTAATTTAATTGATGATGAAATAGAGTGGTTAGAAGATTTTCAAGGTGAAGATCAAGAACAATTAGAAAGGGAGGTTGTAACACTTATAGATTTAGCGAGTAAGTTTTATGACCGTGAGATGGAGCGATATAATGAAGAATGAAAATTAGTTTTTAGACTCATTTATTAGTTTAAACGCTTGTCCAACCCAATCATCTCGTTCAATTCTACCAGTAAAAAATTTAATTAATTCGTTAATTTTAGCAATGTCTCTACTGTTAAAATTACTTATTTGTTCAAAGGTGAAAATACCAATAGCGTTTAGTTTTTTTTCAATTGAAGATCCAATGCCTTTTATTTTTTGTAAATTATCTTTATTTTCAATAGATGCAAACCCTATGCGATTAAAATTCAACCCTCTATCATAGGTGTCTATTGGAACTGTCTTTACCATTTTTTTACCGCCACGTTCAAATGTTTTGGTTGCTCTAATTTTAGACAAGTCATCTTTAATGTTTAAATCAATAAACTTATTATTTGAATTAAAAGACTTTTTATTCTTTTTTCTATATTCTTTGATTTGTCCAAAAAATAAACCAATTAAAAAAGCTCCTAGCATCCAGCAAAAAATTTCTAAGAGATGTATAATACTTGGATTTGAAAAAATGAATAAGGACATAGTTAAGTTTAGATATTAGTTAATTTTAATTTCGATTCTTCTATTTATAGCTCTTCCTTTTTCAGTTGTTTTTTCGGCAATTGGTTCAGACTCACCTTTAGAAAATATTGATAGTTTATTGGAGTCTATACCATTATTAATAAAGTATTTTTTTGTTTTTTTAGCTCTATTGAGTCCAATAATTATATTTTTGTCAAAATATCCTAAGTTATCAGTATGCCCAGTAATTCTCACTTTTTTAGTAGGATATTTATGTAAATATTGCCTTAAAACTTTGGTGTAGTATTCTAAATCTTTAGTTGGTATTAACATATCATCCTTAAATTCAAGGTATAGTGTCTTGTCACTAATTATGACTTCAATACTATCTGTAAATTTTTGAGCTATTTTGTTAAAAGTTAGGTCAATACCATTGTTGAATTTTTTTTCATGATTAAATGAAAAATTTGAAACTTGTCCAAAAGTTTTAATTCTGTCTGCTTTCACACCTAGATGGACTAGCATATTTTTTACGATTTCTGCACGTTGAATTCCAATATTTTTATTGGAATTGGTTTGAATTTCATCATGTAAATACTTTCCAATAATATGAAGTTCTTTTGTGTAATTGTTTGTTAGAACAAATTTGATACTATCAGTTAAATGTGGAATATCAGTTATATTAGAAACGTATGAATCATTTTGTTTTATGGTAAATGCTGTTGGGAAATTATAAATAGTACTGTTAGTTTTATCAATAACTGATAACTGCATTTTTTGAGGAGAGGTGACAGTTAAATTTTCTGATGAGATATTACAATTGTTAAAAAGTTTATTGCTGATAAAATAATGAGACGTGAGCGCAATTAAAACCCAAACAAAAAAAACAGTAATGGCTTTAAAATAGTGTAGCATGATTTATTTTTTAGCACGCTAAATTTAAGGATAAATATTTTTGGTTGCAAATTTATCTTACTGCAAATGAAAAGATTAGAATAGTAAAGCTAATTGTTTTTAAAAGATTCAACCAATTCAAGTTTGTTTAAAGTAGTTTTAGTTGTAAAAATACCATAATTAATAAAGACATTCTTTTTTTCAATTTTATCAATAGTTCCACAAGAGTTGCTACCAATAATACGAACTTTGTCTTGTGCTTTAAAAATATAATTAGCCTTATGTTTTTCAATTTTTTCAGCTGCTATTTTTTTTACTTTTCGTACCTTAATAACTTCAGTTAATACTTCTACTTCTGTAGTTTTTAGCTTTTTCTCAACTTGTTGTTTCTGTACCTTTACCTGTTTTTTTTGAAGTTTAGTTTTAGGTTTTGGAGGGTTCTTTTTTAAATGTTTTGTTTTTTCAGTAGCCACCCACTTATTAAAATCTGTAGTGAGTTGTTTTTTATTATTGGTTTGAAAATATCTATGAATGAGCTCGTTAACTTTTCTTCCTAAAGAAAGCATTTTTAGGTTATTATCGTATAATTCTTGAAAACTTTCAAGTTTTTCTTGAACTTTTTGTTGTTTTTCTGTTAAACTATCAGTTTGTTCTACAGCTTTAGATTTTACTTTTTCTAAAATTTCAGAAGTTTGTTGCAGTTTATTCCTCTCTTTTTGAAGTTTAGAAATTGTTTTATCTAATCTAATTTTTTCACCTTCAACTCTTTTTTTTGCTTTGTTAATTAAACTGAATGGAATACCATTTTTTTGAGCAACTTCAAAAGTAAAAGAGCTACCAGCCTGTCCAATAAATAATTTGTACAATGGCTCTAAAGTTTTCTCGTTGAATTGCATATTAGCATTGGCAACATTCTCCAATTCACTTGCCAATACTTTTAAATTTGCATAATGTGTAGTAATTATTCCAAAAGCCCCTTTTGTGTAAAACTCTTCTAAAAATATTTCAGCCAAAGCGCCTCCTAACTCGGGATCGCTCCCAGTTCCAAACTCATCAATTAAAAATAAGGTATTGTTATTGCATTTTCGTAAAAAATTACGCATATTTTTTAAACGATAGCTATATGTACTTAGTTGATTTTCAATAGATTGGTTATCTCCAATATCTGTTAGTATTTTTTCAAAGAAAAAAGTTTCTGAACGTTCGTGTACAGGTATTAATAAGCCACTTTGAAACATCACTTGGAGCAATCCAATAGTTTTAAGTGCAATACTTTTACCTCCAGCATTTGGCCCAGAAATAACAATAATTTGTTGATTTTTATTTAGTTCAAGTGTTTGAGGTACTGTTTTAAGGTTTTGTTCTTTATTTTTCACCAATAAAATTGGGTGATATGCATTTCTTAGAAAAATTCTTTTTTCGGAAGTTATTTTAGGAAAACATGCTTTTATCTTTTTTGCATACATTGCTTTTGCAGCGGTAACATCTAACTTTGTTAGGTAGTTCTGGTAGCTTTTTAAATCAGGAATAAAAATCCTTAGTGAATTTGTTAATTCCTTTAAAATTCTAACAATCTCTTGGTGCTCTTCATAAATTAAATTTTGTAGCTCTCTACTATATTGTAAGGTGGTTTCTGGAGCAATAAATACAATGCTTCCTGTCTTAGAACTTCCTACCAAGCTACCTTTTACTTTTCTTCGATGCATAGCTTGAACAGCTAAAACACGCTGATTGTCAATAACGGATTCTCTAATTTCATCTAAATAACCTGCATTATTGTATTGACTTAAAGCTTTGTTGAAGCTTCCACCGATTTTAGAGCGAACCAAATTAATATCTTTCCTCAGTTGTTTTAATAATGTTGAAGCATTTTCTTGAACTTCTCCAAAAGGGGTAATTATTTTTTCTATGCTAAGTACTAATTGCTTTTGGTATGTTATTTTTTGAGAAGCTTCAAAAAGAAAAGGGTGGTATTCTCTAAATTTTTTAAAAAATTGCAGTAGCTCAAAAATTGTAGTTGAATTATTTAGTATTTTTAAGAAAGAGGTTGGTTCTAGATAACTATTTTCAATAGATAATAAATGTAATTCTTTTTGAATATCGTCAAAATGATGATTGGGTATTTTATTATCGTTTTCAAAGGTTGATAAATATTCATTTACTTCTTCTAATTCTGGTTTCAATTTTTCAATAGTTTGAAAAGGTTTTATTTGTAAAGTTTCAGTTTTACCTAAATTTGAAATACAAAATTCACTTACAGACTGTAAAATGGTATTAAATTCTAAATCAATTAATGTTTTTTCTGAAATGTTACTCATAAAAAATAGTACTTTTGAAAAGTTAGGCAAAAGTATAAATTTAAGATGAATAGCAACAATGAAAGTTAAAATAGCTGAAAGTTGGAAAAAAGTATTACAACCTGAATTTGAAAAACCTTATTTTAAACAACTTACTCAGTTTGTTAAAAATGAATATACAACAAATAATTGTTTTCCAAAAGGAACTCAAATTTTTGAAGCTTTTAATTTATGTTCTTTTGAAAGTTTAAAAGTAGTAATAATTGGTCAGGATCCTTACCATGGTGTAGGGCAGGCGCACGGACTTTGTTTTTCAGTAAATGAGGGTGTTGCTCATCCACCATCATTAATCAATATTTTTAAAGAAATTGAAACAGATTTAAATATTCCTTATCCCAAAAGTGGGAATTTAGAGCGTTGGGCAAAACAAGGTGTACTTTTGTTAAACGCCACACTAACTGTTAGAGCTCACAATGCAGGTTCTCATCAAAAAAAAGGTTGGGAGCAATTTACAGATGCAGTTATAGAAAAAATTTCAGAAGAAAAAAAGGATGTAGTTTTTTTGCTTTGGGGAGGTTTTGCGAAAAAGAAAGGATTGAAAATTGATAAAACTAAACATCATATTTTAACTTGCGGACATCCATCACCTTTAAGTGCTAATAGAGGTTATTGGTTTGGGAATAGACACTTTAGCAAAACGAATGATTATTTAGAAGCTAAAAAAATTGAAAAAATAAAATGGTAGTAGTTATTACTACAACGTTTCATAAAAAATAAAAAAGCACCATTAAAGTGCTTTTTTACTAATTAACTTAAAAAGTTATACAATGAAAACAAAGTTATGCAAGTACTTTGCTAACAGATACATCGCAATTCCTATGCCAAAATTAGGGAGGTGTTGTTAATTAAAAGTTAAAGTAAAAATAATTTTATATTAAGTGTCTTTGTGCTTTGTAGGAAGAACGTACCAATGCACCACTCTCAACATATTTAAAACCCATTTTTAAACCTAGTTCTTTATATTTATCAAACTGTTCAGGTGTTATGTATTCAATAACAGGTAAATGTTTCTTACTTGGTTGTAAATATTGACCAATAGTTAAAATATCAACTTTAGCATTTGCTAAATCTTGCATGGTTTCAATAACTTCAGTTTCAGTTTCGCCCAATCCAAGCATAATACCAGATTTTGTTCTCTGTTGCCCTTTATCTTTCATATATTTTAAAACTTCCAAGCTGCGATCATATTTTGCCTGTATTCTAACTTCTCGTGTTAAGCGCCTAACAGTTTCAAGATTGTGAGAAATTACTTCTGGAGCAACAGTTAAAACTCTGTCGATATTTATTTTATTTCCTTGAAAATCAGGTATTAATGTTTCAATTGTTGTGTTTGGATTTGCTCTTCTTATAGCATTGATTGTTTCAGCCCAAATTATAGAACCACCATCTTTTAAATCATCTCTATCTACAGATGTAATAACAGCGTGTTTTATTTTCATTAATTTAATTGAACGTGCTACTTTCTCTGGTTCTTCCCAATCTACTGTTTCGGGCCTTCCGGTTTTCACACCACAAAAACCACATGAACGTGTGCAAATATTTCCTAAAATCATAAAAGTGGCTGTACCTTCAGTCCAGCACTCACCCATATTAGGACAGCTTCCACTAGTGCAAATGGTATTTAATTTGTACTTGTCAACTAACCCTCTTAGTTCAGTATATTTTTTACCAACAGGTAATTTTACTCTTAACCATTTGGGTTTTTGGATTTTATTTGAAGGTGATATTGTTTTTTCTGACATTTTTTATGAAAATTGACTGCAAAAGTACGAAGAATTTATAAACTAAAAAGGTACCAAATGCTAAAGCTAATTAAAAATAGTATGCCAAACCAACTGAGGATTTTTAAATATAAAGAAGGCCTCCATTCTTTTGGAGTATGTTTTCCTGAAATTAAAATATAGTTTATAATAGCGAAGAAGGGAGCTGTTAAAAAAGATAAGATTGTTGCAATTTTTATAAGTACACCCATCTCAGACATAAAGAAAATTAATATTGAAATAGTTCCAGTTGCTAAAAAACTAATCCAAAACCAGTACATATTTTTATAAGATTTACCAGTTAAAAGATCAAAGGTTTTAGTCATTGCCCTTGGCGATGCATCTAAAGTAGTAATGGTGGTACTAAACATAGTTGTAAATGCGGCTGCTGCAATAAAAATAGTTGTTCCACTTCCTAAATTTTTAGTGTAAAGGCTAATTAATTGTTTTGAAAATTGCATAGCACTTCCGCTAAAAATTTCACCTGAATGATACATTACAATTGCACCTAAAGAAACAAAACA
>JAMOMG010000148.1 GCA_027068695.1 Flavobacteriaceae bacterium | reverse complement strand
ATTTTAAAAAAGAATCCAGCAATTACATTTACACTAGACGAATATACACATGCTAAATTAGTATTTGATATGCTTCCCGAGGGCGGATTTAAAAATAAAAAAATGAAAAACGTTCCTTTCGAGCGTTTATCAAATACTAAAATTTTTAAGCGTGCTTATGATGTAAAGTGCCAGTATTTGCTTAATTACTCTACTAAACTAAAGAAAAATGATTTAGAAAAAATGCTGAAAAAAGGACAAATATTGTGTTATGATTATGTTTATATGTACAGTTCACAAAAGAAATTAGAAAAATACTGCTCTATGTTTATTAAAAGAATTTAAATTTGTCCTAACCATTCTAAAAATTTTCTCCATAACTTTATTAAATCTATCTCTGTTTTAATTATAAGTACTCTTTTACTAGAGTTTTTTTCTCTTTTTATTTCTCCAATTTTGGTAGATTCGAAAAATCTACTTAATATTCTGTTTGGAAGATGCCAATAAATAATATAATCGTTTCTTTTACGTTTATCTAAGAAATCAACTTTAAGATTTTTTGAATTTAACAACTTTTGAAAACTTGTAATATCAACTTCCCCTTCTCTGTATATTTTGAAAAGAAGTAAATATATTACTTTCAAGGGAACTCTATAACTACTTTCTCCATACAGAACCTTTATGTAATCGTCCTCCTTTCCTAAAACAGAAAATCTAGTGTTTTCTTTCTTCTCTGTTTTAAAATATATTTTTTTAGGATCTTTTAAAAATATAAAAACATAGAATTCTGGTTCTTTTTTCTTAAAAAGAAACTTACAATTCCTATTTTCCTCTATCAAACGAATTTTTGAAAGTTTGGGATTGTCAGTAACTAAGAAAATATACATCCCGAACTCGAAAATATGCTCGCAACTCATAATTATATTTTTTACTTTTTCATATAAAAACGTAAAGATTAAAAATTTGAAAAATGATTCTTGAAGCACTATGAAGTTCAAGCAACTATCTTTCGATGAGTTATTGAAAGATGAGAATTTTGAAAAAGAAGTGTATGAATTGTTGGACGAGTTTGTTAAATATTATGATTCTTTTGAGGAAGCAGTTATTTATTTAATTTCTAAAATTATTAAAGTTTTTGTTTATTGTTATTTTGATAATAACAAAACTGAAAAAGAGTGTTTAAGATCTTCGATATTAATTTTTACTAGTGCTATCAATTTTGCTATAGCAGTTATATTACTTGCATACGAAGGTGAGCGTCGAGGTATTTGAGAAATATTACATTGGCTATGAAGATGATGACGGATATCAAAAATGAGTTATAACGATGATTATAACCCGCATCTGATAAACTTTTAATTTCTTATTTTTCTATATTATTATTATGATAGGAATAGATGTAAATATAGATTTTAGAACAACTTTAAAAAACTTAACTTTGTCTGTTCTTTATTTAACTTTTCTTTTATTGACTAAGAACTTATTTTATCTTTCTATTGTTACGGTATTAACAATAATATATATTATACTCCCTGAAGGACTTGTAAAGAATATTCTATATATCATAATTCTAATAATGATAATAAGTACTAACTTTTTACTTTACTTAACTGAATTTGTAATAGTTAATGCTGCTGTATTAATACCTTTATGGATAAAAACGAAGTTAAAATAAATTCCCTTTTTATTTTTCTTTAATTCTTTCAATTAACTTTAGAGAAGTTTCTGTAAGTTGATCCCTTAAAAGATTCATTGGATAAGCAAGTACTACAGTCTTGTCTCTTTCTATTTCTACTAACTCTATCAAATCTAACTTATTATTCTCTTCGATAAATACTCTCTTTCCAGAAATTATTTTCTTTATATTCATTCTTTCAATTTCTCTTAATATTTCTTTGTAATTTCTATTTATTGCAATCTTCATAACTATTATTACACTTTCAATATTTTTCTACTTTGCGCGCCCGCGCGCCCCCACCACAAAACTTATATAGCGAACGAGATATAATGAACATTGAAATGTTCTTTCAATGTTAGTGGCTGGTATGTTCGCTATTATTTTAATTATTTCATTATAATGTTCTTATACTCGATACAGTTCTAACAATGTCAAGTTACATCAAATTAAAAACAGAAAATTTAAAAGAAATGACTAAAAACAAACACATATATAAACTTTTCTTTAGTTTCTTTTTAGGAAACAATTTTATAAATTTTTAGGAAGTTACATTAAGTTATTATTTATAAAATTTATATTAATT
>JAMOMG010000147.1 GCA_027068695.1 Flavobacteriaceae bacterium | reverse complement strand
CCTATGTTATTGGCTCAAGGTGCAGAAGGAATTGCTGTTGGGCTTTCAACTAAAATATTGCCACACAATTTTAAAGAATTAATTGATGCTTCAATTAAGCATTTAAAGGGAAAGAGTTTTACATTGATACCAGATTTTTTAACTGGAGGAATTGCAGATGTATCCAATTATAATGATGGAAAACGAGGAGGGAAAATAAGAGTTCGCGCAAAAATTTCTCAACTAGATAAAAAAACGTTGGTTATTTCAGAAATTCCTTTTGGTACTACAACTACAAGTTTAATAGATTCTATTTTAAAAGCAAATGAAAAAGGAAAAATTAAGATTAAAAAAATAGAAGACAATACAGCTGCCAATGTGGAAATTTTAGTGCATTTACCAAATGGTATATCGCCTGATAAAACTATTGATGCACTATACGCATTTACCAATTGTGAAAATTCTATTTCACCTTTATGTTGTGTTATTGAAGATAATAAACCTGTCTTTATTGGCGTCTCTGAAATTTTAAAACTTTCAACACAACATACAGTTGAACTTTTAAAACAAGAGCTTGAAATTCAATTAAATGAATTGGAAGAACAGTGGCATTTTGCTTCATTAGAGCGTATTTTTATTGAAAAAAGAATTTATAGAGATATTGAAGAAGAAAAAACTTGGAAAGGTGTAATTAACGCAATTGATAAAGGTTTAAAACCTCATATAAAACATTTAAAACGTGCCATAACAGAAGAGGATATTGTTCGTTTAACAGAAATACGTATTAAAAAAATATCAAAATTTGATATTGATAAAGCAAAACAATTAATAGAAAGTTTAGAAGAAAAGATTGAAATTGTTAAACAGCATTTAGCTAATATAATAGATTATGCTATTGATTATTTTAAAAATTTAAAAACAAAATACGGCAAAGGGAAAGAACGCAAAACTGAGATACGTTTATTTGATGATATTGTTGCAACAAAAGTTGTAATGCGTAATACAAAACTATATGTTAATAGGGAAGAGGGCTTTGTAGGTACATCCTTAAAACGCGATGAGTACGTTGCCGATTGTGCTGATATTGATGATGTTATTATTTTTAGAAAGGATGGAATAATGATGGTTACTAGGGTAGATAGTAAAACTTTTGTAGGTAAAGATATTATTCATGTTGCGGTATTTAAAAAGAATGATAAACGTACCGTTTACAATATGATTTACCGAGATGGTAGAAGTGGACCAAGTTATATGAAACGTTTTAACGTTACAGGAGTAACTCGAGATAAAGAATATAATTTAACTGCAGGAAATAAAGCCTCAATAATACAGTACTTTACTGCTAATCCTAACGGAGAGGCAGAAACTGTTACCGTTAATTTACGTGCTGTAGGAGGTATTAAAAAATTAAAATGGGATATAGATTTTTCAAATTTAGCAATTAAAGGTAGAGGTGTTAGAGGGAACAGAGTAACTAAAAATACCATTAGAAAAATTGAATTAAAATCTGAAGGAGTTTCTACACTTAAACCTCGTAAAATATGGTTTGATGACATAACTCAACGATTAAATGTTGATGGAAGAGGAGATTTGTTAGGAGAATTTAAAGGGGAAGATAGATTGTTGGTTATCAATCAAAAAGGGATAGTTAAAACCATAAAACCTGAATTAACAACACATTTTGATTCAAATATGATTGTGTTGGAAAAATGGACTCCTGAAAAACCAATTTCAGCAATCTATTTTGATGGAGATAAAGAAAAGTATTATGTAAAACGGTTTATGATTGACAATCCGAATAAAGAAGAACTCTTTATTTCTGAGCATCCTAAATCACAGTTAGAAATTGTTGCAACAGATTACAGACCAATGGCTGAAATTATTTTTTCAAAGCGTAGTTTAGAATCTATTACTATTAATTTTGAAGAATTTATCACAGTAAAAGGTATTAAAGCGCTTGGTAATCAGTTAACTACAGATAAAGTAAGACAAGTGAATTTGCTAGAGCCTTTACCTTATGAGCCTCCAGTAATTGAAGATGTAGAAGTAAATGATGAGGAGGTAATTGATAATAGCAGTGTGGAGAAAACACATGAAAATAATGAGGCTAATTTAAGCAATGATAAAAAAGATAAAAGTGGTGATGATGCAAAAACAGAAGATGATGGACAAATAACACTATTTTAATTTCTCATAGAAAGTAAACTCATAGTTTTTTAATAATTCTGGATGTGCAATTTTAATGAGATCTTTCAATACTAAATC
>JAMOMG010000146.1 GCA_027068695.1 Flavobacteriaceae bacterium | reverse complement strand
GTTATAGCCCAATTTATGGTTAACAAACCGTATAATAAAAAAGAATAATACTTTTGAAACTTGTGAATTTTAAACCATTTTGAATGTTTTGAAAAGCGAATTATTCTCCCAGCATCAATATCTTCATCATAGCCCTGAATATTGGTAAATGTGTGGTGTAAAACATTGTGTTGAACTTTCCAATTATAAACATTTCCTGCTAAAATGTAAATACTACTTCCCATTAATTTATTTACCCACTTTTTACTTGAAAAAGATTCATGGTTGCTATCGTGCATTACATTCATACCAACTCCAGCCATTCCAATTCCAATAATAACCGTTAATAAGAGCAGTGCCCACTGCGGTAAAGAAACAGTTAATATTAAAATTAATGGAACTAAAAAAATGGCAAACATTATAATTGCTTTGGTATATAATTTCCAGTTTCCTGTACGTTTTATTTGATTTTCTTTAAAGTAGGTATTAACTCTTTTGTTTAGTGTTCTAAAGAATTTTACTTTGTCAACTCTAGAAAAATGTATTGTATTGTTACTCATGATTTTATTTTATAATACAGCATATTATATGCCAAAATTACGCCAATTAAACTTCGAAAAAGAAATTTTGGGAAAAATATAACATTTTTTTATAAGATGTTAATTTAATTTCAGAAAGATTAATTTTGCAATGTTAAAATTAGAAATATGAAAATAATTTCAAAATATTTTCCAAATTTATCTGAAACCCAGATTCAACAATTTTCTGAGTTGGGTGAATTATATACTATTTGGAATGCTAAAATTAATGTGATTTCAAGAAAAGATATTGATGAATTATATCTTCGTCATATTTTACATTCATTAGGAGTAGCAAAAGTTCAATTATTTAAACCAAATGCAACTATTTTAGATGTAGGTACCGGAGGTGGTTTTCCGGGTATTCCTTTAGCTATATTATTTCCAAACACCAATTTTTATCTGGTAGATTCAATAGGGAAAAAAATAAAAGTGGTAAATGAAGTTTCAAAGTCTCTTAATTTAAAAAATGTTAAAGCAGCACACATTAGGGCTGAAAATGTAAAAGGTGAGTTTGACTTTATTGTAAGTAGAGCAGTAACCAATATGGATGATTTTGTAAAGTGGACCCGAAATAAAATTGCTAAAAAGAGTAAACATACCTTAAAAAATGGAATTTTATATTTAAAAGGAGGTGATTTAACAGAAGAGTTAGCAAATTTCACGAAAGCAACTCAATATGATTTGAATAATTTCTTTGATGAAGATTTTTTTGAAACAAAAAAAGTAGTACACATTCCTTTAAAAAAAAGGTAATATGACAAATGTCACTTGTAAATTACAGAATTAAAGGTAGTTTTGTCCTTTAATTATAATAAGATTATGGAAAAAGAAAAAGCATGTTTAGTTTGTAAAAAATCATCAGCTGAAATACCTGTAACGAAATTTTATTATCAAACAAGTGAATTTTATATTTGTCCGCAACATATACCTATTCTAATTCATAACCCTCAAGAATTAGTGGGGTTGCTGCCAAACGCAGATAAACTACAAAAAGGATAATAGAATATTTAAACATTAGTAAAGAAAAACTCGCCGAAAGGCGAGTTTTTTGATTTAAAAGTTACCTGTTTTTATTTCTCTAAAAAGGGATATCTATAATCAGTTGGAGGTACAAAAGTTTCTTTTATTGTACGGTTGCTAACCCAACGTAATAAATTCCATACAGATCCAGCCTTATCATTTGTACCAGAGCCTCTCGCCCCTCCAAATGGTTGTTGACCAACAACAGCACCTGTAGGTTTGTCATTTATATAAAAATTACCAGCGGCATTCTCAAGTTTGTCGGTAGCAATATCAATAACGTAACGATCTCCACTAAAAATAGCTCCTGTTAAAGCATATTCGCTTGTATTATCTAAAATATCTAAAATTTCTTCCCATTGGTTATCCTCATATATATATATAGTAATAATTGGGCCGAATAACTCAGTACACATAGTTTTGTATTGAGGGTTTGTTGTTACAATAATAGTTGGCTCAATAAAATACCCAACAGAATCATCATAACCACCGCCTACAATAATTTCAGCATCATCATCTTTTTTTGCTTGATCAATATAGCCAGATAACTTGGTAAAAGCTCTGTCATCAATAACTGCGTTTATAAAGTTTGAAGTATCATCAGGAGATCCCATTTTAAAGGAGTTAACATCTTTTACAATTGCCTCTTTAATTGCTCCCCATAAACTTTTTGGTAGATATGCACGTGATGCTGCTGAACATTTTTGCCCTTGATATTCAAAAGCCCCTCTAGAAATAGCCGTGGCAATTTCTTGAGCATTTGCCGATGGATGTGCCCAAATAAAATCTTTACCGCCAGTTTCTCCTACAATTCTAGGGTACGATTTATAGTTATTCATATTTTTTCCAATGGTTTCCCAAAAACTGTTGAATACGGGTGTTGAGCCAGTAAAGTGAACTCCAGAAAAGTTTGAATTATTTAAAATAACATCAGTAATCATACTTGAATTACCTGTAACCATATTAATCACACCATCAGGTAAACCAGCTGCTTTAAATATTTCCATAATCACATTTGCTGAATACACTTGAGACCGTGCAGGTTTCCAAATAATAACATTTCCCATTAGTGCGGGTGCAGCAGGTAAATTCCCTGCAATTGATGTAAAATTAAAAGGAGTAATTGCATATACAAAACCTTCGAGCGGACGATATTCCATACGATTCCATATTCCTGGAGATGATTGTGGTTGATTGTTGTATATTTCTGTCATAAATTCTACATTGAATCGGAAAAAATCAATCAATTCACAGGCTGAATCAATTTCAGCTTGCATCACATTTTTAGATTGTGCAATCATAGTTGCAGCATTTAACTTATCTCTAAACGGGCCTGCTAATAATTCTGCAGCTTTTAAGAAAATAGCAGCTCTGTGTTCCCAGCTTGTTGCTGCCCATTTTTTACGAGCTTTTAAAGCTTCTGTTATTGCTAATTCAAGATGTTCTTTTTCAGCGGTATGGTATTTTCCAACAGTATGCTTATGGTTGTGAGGTGGATGAATAGCTACTGTTTTTCCTGTTCGGTATTCTTTTCCTCCAATATAAAAAGGAATATCAACCTGTTCGTTGTACATTTTTTTGTATGTATCTAACAAACTTTTACGTTCTTGAGTTCCAGAGGCGTACGACTTTACAGCCTCGTTAACTGCTTTTGGTACTTTATAAAATCCTGTTGCCATTATATTATTTTTTAAATTTTTTTCTACTTAAATTTGCTCGACAAAGTTACAAAATAGGATTCACTTTTTGTTTAAAAGACTAATACTCAATATTCAAATTTTAATAGTATGTGTACCGTTACTTTTCTTCCTTTAACGAGCAATAATTTTATTTTAACATCAAATAGAGATGAGCAACGATTAAGAGAAACAATACCCCCAAAAAAATATATTGAAAATGGTGTTGAAATGGTATTCCCAAAAGATAAAACAGCAGGAGGAACTTGGATTGGTACTAGTTCTAAAAACAGATTGATTTGTGTGCTAAACGGAGCTTTTGAAAAGCATGTGAAGAAAAAAAAATATAAGAAAAGTAGAGGGGTTATTGCCAAAGAAATATTAAAAGAAGATGATTTTCTTCAATATGTTAAAAATTTAGATTTAAAAGATATTGAACCTTTTACAATGGTTATTATTGATTGGAATGAGGAGCGATTAAATTTGTATGAATTAATTTGGGACGAAACTAAAAAATATTTCACCAAATTAAAGAATGAACCGAAAATTTGGTCATCTTCAACCTTGTATTCAAATGCTATAAAAGAAAAACGGAAACAATGGTTTTATAAATGGATTGGAGAAAATGAATTTACTTTAGATGCTATTCTAAATTTTCATCATTCAGAAAATGGAGACAAAGAACAATCGGTTTTAATGAAGCGTTCTTATGTTGAAACAGTTAGCATTACTTCAGTAAAAAAACAAAGCAATTTAATTGAAATGCTGTATGAAGATGTTGTACACAATCAGAAATCAATATACAAATGCACATAAACCACTTATTATTAGGTGATTAATTGTAAATATTAGAAACCATTAATTGAAATGTAGGAATATAAACTTTAAAGGTTTTAGAGGTTTTAAAATTTATCATATTGTAAAACCCTTTCATTGCACCAATAGGAGATGTTAAAAAACAATTAGATTTATAAGTGTGTTTTTCAGTAGGTTTTAAAATGGGTTTTTCACCAATAACACCAGACCCTTCAATAATTTCTGTATTGTTTAAAGAATCAAAAATTTTCCAGTGACGATCTAGCAGCTGAACAGTTTCATTACTTTTATTTTCAATTGTAATTTGATAACTAAAAGCATAGTACAGCCTGTAATTTCGATAACTTGTGCCTTCGAAATTAGAAATTACGGATATTTTAATTCCATTTGTTACCTGTTGTACCATAGTAACTTACTGTTTTTAAAGGTCAAAGATACTAAAATTATAAAATCAAAGATTAATTATATTGATTGTCCGTAATTAACCCTAAGATGTTCGTCACCCTGAACCTGCCAGTAGCAGGCGGGCTTGTTTCAGGGTCTCATTGACGTGAATCAATGACTATCAGAATTATGAGATGCTGAAACAATTCCGATAACCATTGGAACAGCAAGACGTATAAGTAAGAAATATGATACAAAACGGATATACAGTTAATTATTTATTTTTTCAGAATTACCATAACCAATACCAATTACTTTTGTATATCTATCTCCAAACTTTTTATAATAAACTAAAACAGTGTAATCATTTTCTGTTTGGAAGTAAGATCCATCAATATCATGGTTGCTAATAATGCCGTTTTTAGTTTTGGTAGCATATAGGTAATTGTAAAAACCTTGCTTAAGTAATATTGTGGTTTCATACAAACCGGTTTCTGTATTATGATGAAGCTTATTGGTGTTGTTTAATTGCCAGTTGTTATAATTTCCGCTAATATAAATATCTTTCCCTTCCAAATTTTCAAAACTTTCTAATGAGAAATGAACCCAACTGTAATCGGCATCTATATTGCTGTTATTACCATCAAGCGTTCTAATAATAAAGTTTCCATTTATATCAGGAAATAACGTGTAAGGTTTACCAATTCTCCCTTCATTTGTATACAGATATGTATGGTATAACTCCTTACCAAGTTCAACTTTTGCAATATTTAAAGTTGAGTTTCTTATTGATTTTGAATCGAAGAATAAAAACTCATTACCTCCCCAAAAACTGGTTTCTTTGTTGTACTTATACAGCAGTTGGGTTCCCCTATAAAATTGAGGTTTTAAACCAATAATCGCTGTTTGCCAATTGTTATTTTGAAGAATAACAGGTATAATTTCTAAACTTGGATTGTTGATGTTGTAATTTGGGTGATTGATAATAAATTCAACCGACTGTTTCGTGTTAATTGTTGCAATATCTCTACTTTTATAAATAGAAACACCAACAGTAACTTTAGGTTCATAAACTACGAATTTTCTTTTAAAAATAATTTCTGAATCTTCATTTATCACAGACAATATATAATTTCCAGAGATTTTAATTTTAGTGGTTTCATTGGGAATTGTTAGTGTGTAATTTGTGTAAGGTTGTAGTGTGTTAAATGAGTTTTCAAAATCTCTAATTCTATCTTCGGCAAAGCCATTTATAAATTCAAATTCAGATAAATTAGATACTTCCCAATCTAATGTGCAATGCTCAATTTTATAGGTGTAGTTATGCTCATCGGCATTTAAGTCGTCAAAAGAGAGTATTAATTTTTCTCCTAGTCTAATTATAGGTGCATAATTATTTGTGGCTGTTGATTTAAAAATAATGGTTTTAATATAATCGGGTTCAATAAAATCAGATTGAGAATAACTCAATGGAATAAAGAACAGTATAATAAAAAAAAGAGAAAAATATTTTTTCAAGATAATTAAGGTTTATTTATTAGTTGAATTAACAATAGTTATACCAAAAATGTATCATCAAAAGTACTAAAACTAATCTTGACAAAGATTGATAATAAAAGTTATAAAAAAACATGATAAAAATCATAAATCTTACCTTAGAAATTGTTATTTTTGCTCCGTTTTCTAAGACTATTAAATAAACTAAATATATGTCAAAAGACATTCAAATTAAAAAAGGTTTAGATATAAAGCTAAAAGGTGAAGCCGAGAAAGTTACCGAAAACGCTGTATCTAGTAATATTTATACATTAAAACCTGTAGATTTCCACAGTATTATTCCAAAACTATCAGTAAAAGTTGGTGCAAAATTAAAAGCTGGAGAGTCAGTTTTTTATAATAAAGCCAATGAAGATATGAAATTTCCTTCTCCAGTTAGTGGTGAAGTAGTTGATATTATTCGTGGAGAAAAGAGAAAATTATTAGCAATTAAAATTCAAGCTGATAAAGAACAGCAATTTTTTGACTTTGGAGTAAAAGACATTAAAGTAATGCAAGCTGATGAGATTAAATCCCATTTATTAGCTTCTGGTTGTTGGACATTTATTAAACAAAGGCCTTATGATGTAGTTGCAACTACTGAAAAAGAGCCTAAGGCCATTTTTATTTCTGCGTATGCGAGTGCTCCATTAGCTGCGGATTACGACTATGTACTGGTAGGGAAAGAAAATGAATTGCAAGCGGGAGTTACAGCTTTAAGTAAGTTAACATCAGGTAAAGTTCATGTTTCAGTTGGTAAAAATTCAAATTCGCCATTTGCAAAATTAAATGATATTACGTTGCATAAGGTTTCAGGACCGCACCCTTCAGGAAATGTAGGGACTCAAATTGCAAAAATTGATCCTATAAATAAAGGGGAGGTCGTTTGGACTATTACACCTCAAGATTTAGTAATTATTGGAGAGCTACTTTTAACGGGTAAGTTTAATGCTGAACGTATAATTGCTTTGGCAGGATCATCGGTTGAAACTCCTAAGTATTATAAAACTAAAATAGGAGCAGATATAAATTCTATTGTTGGAGGAAAGTTAAAGAAAGAAGAAAATAGAATTATAAGTGGAAATGTATTAACAGGTATTGCACAAGACTTAAAAGGAGTGTTAGGGTACTATGACAATATGGTGACAGTAATTCCTGAAGGAAATGACTATGAGTTTTTTGGATGGATTAAACCAATTTTCAATAAAATTTCAACATCAAGAGCTTTAACTTTTTCTTGGTTATTTCCAAATAAAAAGTTTGACTTAAATACAAATACAAACGGAGAGCATAGAGCATTTGTTGTTACAGGTATCTATGAAGAGGTTTTTCCTCTTGATATTTACCCAATACAATTACTAAAATCTTGTATGTATAAAGATTTAGATGAAATGGAACAATTAGGAATGTATGAAGTTGCTCCTGAGGATTTTGCCTTAACTGAATTTGTGTGTGTTTCTAAACAACCACATCAAGAAATCATTAGAAAAGGGTTAGACTTAATGTTAAAAGAAATAGGATAAGATTATGGGATTAAAAGAAAAATTACATAATATAAAAGAAAAAGGAAAGGGTAAAAAGTGGTTGTCTGCTTATTCGGCCTTTCATACTTTCGTATATACACCTAATGAAACAACACATTCTGGAGGGCATATAAAAGGGGCTGATGATTTGAAACGTGTTATGACTAATGTTATAATACCTTTAATTCCTATATTAATTTTTGGGATGTTTAATGCAGGATTTCAACACAATGCTGCAATTAATGGTTTTCCAGAAGGGATGTCATTTTTTAGTGGCGACTTTTGGAATTTAGATAACCTTTACATTGGCGCTATAAAATTAATACCTCTTATACTTGTTTCATATGTTGTAGGACTAGGAATTGAAGTGTTTTTTGCAACAATTAACAAACATGAAGTTGAAGAAGGTTATTTTGTAACAGGTATGTTGGTTCCTTTAATTATACCTATAGATACTCCTCTTTGGATGCTTGCAGTAGCTATTGTTTTTGGAGTGGTTATAGGGAAAGAAGTTTTTGGAGGAACAGGAATGAATATTTTAAATCCTGCATTAACAATTAGAGCATTCTTATTCTTTGCATATCCAACTTGGATGAGTGGAGATAAAGTTTGGGTTGCAGGAGCTAAAGCTTTAGAAGGCACTCCTGATGCTATATCAGGAGAAACTATTTTGGGAGGTTTAGCTCAAGGGAAAGACTTGGTTTATTCAACTTGGGATATGTTTTATGGGTTTATTCCTGGCTCAGTTGGAGAAACATCAACACTCTTAATTTTACTAGGAGCATTCTATTTGTTATTTACTAAAATTGCTAGCTGGAGAATTATGTTGTCATCGGCAATAGGAGCTATAGTTATGGGACTCATATTTAATGGAGTTGTAAATGCTGGTTGGATTACAGAAGGAAGTAAATTTTATGATCTGATGAATACACCTTATTGGGAACATTTAATAATTGGAGGGTTTGCTTTTGGAGTTGTATTTATGGCAACCGACCCTGTAACTGCTTCACAAACGAACAAAGGAAAATGGATTTATGGATTTTTAATTGGGTTTATTTCAATTATGATTCGTGTCTTCAATCCAGCTTATCCAGAAGGTGTAATGTTGGCAATTTTATTAATGAACGTTTTCTCACCTACCATTGATCACTACGTGATTCAAGGGAATATAAAAAGAAGACTAAAACGATTAAAAGTACAAAAAATTACAATAAAAAACTATGGCTAAAAATACTGAAAGTAACGTATATACAGTACTGTTTGCAACTGGAATGGTACTTATAGTTGGAACATTATTAGCTTTTGTGTCATCATCATTAAAAGATAAAATTGCTGAGAATAAACGCATAGAAAAACAGCAAAATATTTTATATGCAATGGGGGTAAATGATAATGAAGAAGGAAGCGTGAACTTTGTTCCTAAAAATAAAGTTGCAGAAGAGTTTTCAAAGTATATTACTAAACAATTGGTAATTACTGGAATGAAGGCTGTTGAAGATAATCAAGCATATTTAATTGATCTTAAAAAAGAAGCTGCAGCAGCAAAAGATCCAAATTATAAAAGAAGACTTCCATTATTTATTGGAGATAAAGATAATCAAGAATACTATATCATTCCTGTTAGAGGAAAGGGTTTATGGGATGCTATTTGGGGCTATGTTGCTTTAGATGATAAGTTAGTGGTACAAGGAGTATACTTTGATCATGCAGGAGAAACACCAGGCTTAGGATCAAATATAAAAGAGCGCTTTTTTATGGATGATTTTAAAGGGGAACACATTTTAGATGGAGATACTTTTATGGGAATTACTGCTGCTAAAGGAAATGGAGATCCTAAAAATATAAATAAAACAGATTTTAAAGTAGATGCAATTGCAGGAGCGACCATTACTGGTGATGGATTGTCTGCTATGCTAAAAAAAGATTTAGCAATGTATATACCATATTTAAAAACATTAAAGCAATAATTTATGGGACTTTTATCAAAAAAAGATGCAAAATTAATAACAGATCCTCTAGCTGATAATAATCCTATTACTATTCAGGTATTAGGAATCTGTTCAGCATTAGCAATTACGGCTGAATTAAAAGCATCTATTGTGATGTCTTTAGCAGTATTATTTGTACTTGCTATGGGTAATGTAGTAATTTCATTAATGAGAAATATTATCCCGCCAAAAATTAGAATTATAGTTCAATTAATTGTAGTTGCTGCGTTAGTTATAATTGTTGACTTAGTATTAAAGGCATATGCATATGAGTTGAGTAAAACATTATCTGTATTTGTGGGGCTAATTATTACAAATTGTATCATTATGGGACGTTTTGAAGCATTTGCTTTAGCAAATGGCCCTTGGAGATCATTTTTAGATGGAATAGGAAACGCATTAGGTTATGGTATAATTTTAATAATTGTTGGATTTTTTAGAGAACTTTTAGGATCGGGAACATTATTAGGATTTAAAGTTTTAGGAGATTCCATTGAAAAAACAGGCGTATATGCTTATGGTTATGAAAACAATGGATTTATGCTATTAGCACCAATGGCATTAATTACGTTAGGAATTATAATATGGGTACAACGCTCAAGAAATGAAGCATTAATTGAAGATAATTAATAGTATGGAACATTTAGAATTATTTTTTAAGGCAATATTTATAGATAACATGGTATTTGCAACATTCTTAGGAATGTGTTCTTACTTGGCCGTATCTAAAAAAGTATCAACAGCAGTAGGATTAGGAGCCGCAGTTATTTTTGTAATGGCTATTACAGTTCCATTAAACTGGCTATTAGATAAGTATATTTTACAAGAAGGAGCTTTAAAATGGTTAGGAGAAGGATATGCAGATATTGATTTAAGTTTTTTATCTTTTATTATGTTTATTGCTACCATTGCAACAATGGTACAATTAGTAGAAATAATTGTAGAAAAATTCGCACCAAGTTTATACAATTCTTTAGGGATATTTTTGCCTCTGATTGCTGTGAACTGTGCAATTTTAGGAGGCTCTTTATTTATGCAGTCTCGTGAAATTGAATCTTTTGGATTAGCCTTTAATTATGGGATAAGTTCAGGAATTGGTTGGTTTTTAGCAATTTTAGCTATTGCAGCTATTCGTGAAAAAATTAGATACTCAAACGTACCTGCACCTTTAAGAGGCTTAGGAATTACATTTATTATTACTGGTTTAATGGCAATTGGATTTATGAGTTTTGGAGGAATGTTAAC
>JAMOMG010000145.1 GCA_027068695.1 Flavobacteriaceae bacterium | reverse complement strand
TGAGTATGCTTATTACTTATTTTAATCGTTACAATAAACTAGATGAGAATAGTATTGAACGTATTTTAACATCTAATGGAAATGAACATAAAAGCTCAAAATTAGCCGATGGAGTTCTGGTTCATGGAGTAAGTGGAAGATTAATTAAAGCCCAAACGGTTAACCAACGAAGAATAGTTGAATTGATGGGTAAGAATGATATGCTTTTTGCTATTGGCCCAGCTGGTACAGGAAAAACATATACAGCGGTGGCATTGGCCGTAAAAGCATTGAAAGAAAAAGAAGTAAAAAAAATTGTTCTTACACGACCTGCTGTTGAATCTGGTGAAAATTTAGGGTTTCTGCCAGGAGATTTAAAAGAAAAATTAGATCCATATATGCAACCTCTATATGATGCTTTGCGAGATATGATACCTCATGAAAGACTAAATTCTTATCTAGAAAAAGGAATTATACAAATTGCTCCACTGGCATTTATGAGAGGAAGAACGTTAGACCATGCATTTGTGATTTTAGATGAGGCTCAAAATACTACACATAACCAAATGAAGATGTTTTTAACCAGAATGGGGAAAAGTGCCAAATTTTTGGTGACAGGAGATCCGGGTCAAATAGATTTACCTAGGCGTCAGGTTTCAGGTTTAAAAGAAGCAATACTTACTCTAAAAGAAGTTAAAGGTATAGCATTTGTACATTTGGATGATAAAGATGTAATAAGGCATAAGTTAGTAAAACAAATCATTTCTGCATATAAAAGTATTGAAGTAGGGAATGAGTAGTTATTATCAACTTAATTTTCTAACAAACATTAATTAAATTTATATACAACTTTACAATGGGAAACACAATTAACAATACAGCATTTAATTTTCCAAACCAAAAATCTGTTTACAAGGGGAAAGTTAGAGAAGTATATAATTTAAACGATGAAATTTTGGTTATGATTGCTACTGATAGGCTTTCAGCATTTGATGTAATTATGCCTAAACAAATACCATTTAAAGGGCAAATATTAAATCAGATTGCAGCCAAAATGATGGAAGCGACTAAAGATATTGTTCCAAATTGGATTATTGGTGTTCCTGATCCAAATGTTGCTGTGGGTCATTTATGTACACCTTTTAAGGTAGAAATGGTAATAAGAGGTTATTTATCAGGACATGCAGCACGTGAGTATAAGCTTGGAAAAAGAACGATTTGTGGTGTTTCAATGCCAGAAAATATGAAAGAAAATGATAAATTTCCGAAGCCTCTTATAACGCCTACAACTAAAGCTGATAATGGTGAGCATGATGAGGATATCTCAAAAGAGAATATTTTATCAAATGGAATTGTTTCGAAAGAAGATTATGAAGTTCTTGAAAAATATACAAAAGCCTTGTTTCAACGAGGTACAGAAATAGCTGCAAATCGTGGTTTAATTTTAGTTGATACAAAATATGAATTTGGTAAAACTAAAGATGGTAAAATTGTATTGATTGATGAAATTCATACACCAGATTCTTCTCGCTATTTTTACGCTGAAGGTTATGAAGAAAGGCAAAGAAAAGGGGAAGTGCAAAAACAGTTGTCAAAAGAATTTGTACGTCAATGGTTGATACAAAATGGGTTTCAAGGAAAAGAAGGACAACAAATTCCTGAGATGTCTGATGAAAAGATAAATGAAATTTCAGATAGATATATTGAATTGTATGAAAATATTGTAGGTGAAACTTTCGTGAAATCAGATGTTAGTGATGTTATGACTAGAATTGAGAAGAATGTAGTTACTTTTTTAAATAACTAAAATATTACTGAAATTTAAAATAGTTGTTATACGAAGTATAATTAATAGGTGTTGTATTATTTTTTAAATAATTTATAATTCCTTCTGCAGTTGTATATGTTTTATACGTAGGAGTTTGCGTAAAATAAGTGTCGTAAATTGCAGGAATATAATCATTTAATCCAATTGTTAAAGTGGTATTATCACTCAATATTTCATTATTTATATCTTTTATAATTATACTATTGTTTTGCTGTTCAATTACAACACCTGAATAATAAAATCCTGCACCACTATTTTTTAGAAAATCTTTAATTTCTACAACACTCATAGTGTAAGTTACGGTACCATTATTAAATGGGTCAATTGTATAAATTTCACGTTTTGTTATGTCACCTTCATTCAAATTGGCTCTAATTCCTCCTGTATTTTGAAATGTTAAATCAACATTCATTTCATTTCTTAAAATATCAGTATAAAAATAACCGACTTGTTGG
>JAMOMG010000144.1 GCA_027068695.1 Flavobacteriaceae bacterium | reverse complement strand
CTTTCTATATAATAATATCTATTCTAAACTCTAATTATTTAGGGTTTTGGTTTAAATAATCTAATGTTAAATTCACAAAAGCTTCTACTCCTAGCTTGAAACCACTTTCATCTAGAAAAAAATCTGGAGTATGGTGTGATGCTGTATTTTCAAGTGATACATCAATTGGTTTCCCTCCTAAGAAAAAATAAAATCCAGGAATCTCTTTTTGATAAAATGAAAAATCTTCTGCTCCTGTAACAGCGTTAATTAATTTAACATTATCCTTTCCTGCTACTTTTTGCAATGAAGGTAACATTGTATTTACTAAATTTACATCATTGTAAGTTATAGGATACCCTTTATCAATTTCTATGGTAGCCTTTGCTCCAAAAGCTTCAGCAATTGCAGGCACACGTCTTTTAATCTCTTTATTTAGCTTCTTTTGCATATCATAATCCAACGTTCTAATAGTTCCTATCATTTCAACCTCTTCAGGAATAATATTACTTCGTACACCTCCACGTATTAAACCTACAGTAATAACAGCAGCCTCTTTTGTTAGTTCTGTATCTCTACTAATGATTGTTTGTAAACCATTTATTATTTGAGCCGAAACAACTATAGGGTCTATACCTTCCCAAGGCCTTGATCCATGTGCTTGTTTCCCTTTAACTTTTATTGTAAAGCTTTGCGCAGCAGCCATAATTCCTCCCGGTTTATATGTTATTGTGCCTACATTTGTAATTGCGCTTATATGCAATCCAAAAATAGCATCAACATCTGGGTTTTTAAGTACTCCTTCTTCAACCATAAGTTCTGCACCTCCTCTTTCTCCTTTTGGAGCACCTTCTTCTGCTGGTTGAAAAATAAATTTTACAGTTCCTTTTATCTCATCTTTAATTTTTGATAAAACTTCAGCTGTTCCCATTAAAATAGCAATATGTGAATCATGTCCACAAGCGTGCATTACACCCGTTTCAATTCCATTATAACTACTTGTTACTTTTGAAGCAAATGGAACAGGTGTTCTTTCTGTTACAGGCAATGCATCAATATCTGCTCTTAATGCTACTACAGCTCCTGGTTTCCCTCCTTTTAATATTCCTACAACTCCTGTGTGAGCAACATTTGTTTGTACTTCTAGTCCTAAACTTTTCAAATGTTTTGCTATTTTTTCAGCAGTTTTGAATTCTCTATTAGATAATTCGGGATGTTGGTGAAAATCTCTTCTCCATTCAATTACCTTCGGCTCAATGTTATTAATTAGTTTGTCAACTTTTTTGTTTTGTGCACTTAGCCCAATAGAGGTTAAAAATAATAGTATTGTTAAATTTTTCATGTGTAAGTATGTATTAGGGGCTAAATATAACAAAAAAAGGAGAAGTTTTTACTTCTCCTTTTTAATTAATATTATTTCATTATTATTTCACAAACTTAGCTACATTTTGCCAAGGGCCACCATTTATGATATCAATCCCTTGTTTACTTAAAAAAGAAGTTGCCTGCCCACTTCTTGCCCCACTTCTGCAAACAGCTACTATTTTTTTGTTTAAACCTTTTATTTCTTGAATAGTATTTGGTATACTATTTAATACAATATTTTTAGAACCTTTTACATGCCCTTCTCTAAACTCTTCTGGAGTTCTAACATCAATAACTACAGCTCCTTCTTTAATATATTTTTCAATTGTTTCATTATTATTACCTCCTCCAAATAATCCAAAAAAACCCATTCTTCAATTTTTTAATTAATGTGCAAAGTTAATTGATTCATAATTAATTTTGGTAACATTAATCACTTTATTTTTTAAGTAATTCAATCCCACTGGTTATTAAGTTTTCGTATTCCGACTGATTTTTTAAGTAGTTTAAAACCTCTTTCTCTAAGGTTGTTTTTGAATTTAAAATTAGTTCATAAATTTCTAGTGCTAGTAACCAATCTGAAGGGTAATCTTCTTTTAAAGTTGAAAATATTTGCTCAAATATTTCAATACTTACAGTTTCTTTTTTACGTATTTTTGCAACTTGTTTGTATAATTTATGAAGTCTTAATTCATGATTAGAATACTTAATTGTATGTGTTTTTTTTGTAGAAATTTTACTCTTATTCTTGAATGAATTTATTGATGCGGGTCCAGCATAGGCAGAAATTATATCTTTACCAACCGCCATATCATAAATACCCCAATCTGGTTGAAATAAAATAGTTTTGTTATGTGTGACCGTACAATTTTTAAAGGAAATTAGAACTATTTTACCTTGCAAATCTCTTTTGCCGGTAATTACCTCACCTTCAACTTTAATATTTCCTTCAAAAAGTAATGTTGTTCTTTTACCTTCATAAATACCATATACCTCCAAATCTTTTGGAAACATGTCCTCTATTGCTAAATTAATTCCTTTTAATTTACCTAATGGGCTTCCAAAACCTTCGGCATGATATGTAGTTCCATGACCTATTAACTCCTTATCTCTACTTGCCAACGCTGTTGAGCCAACAGTTTGAAAATAAACAGGTTTATTCTCTTCAATAATCACATTTGTAAAAACACCCGAAATTTGTATTCCTGTACTCAATTCTATTGTACCTAAACTTTTAGATTTGATTAATTGTTGAATTCCTTTTAGCCCACCTGTTCGCAATGACATTTTATTAGCAAATTCTTCTAAAATATAACTTAAATAAGCAAAATTTGGTGTTACAAACAATTGAGGTTGAGGCTTTGTAATATCAAAACTTTGTGAAGCAGCTTCAATACTATATGGTATTTTTTTTACTTTATTTGTTAAACAATGCTTACTTTCATTAATTGAAGAAAGCAACCCTGCTCCATAAATTTTGGGGTTATTTATATCACCTATTAGCCCGTATTCTACTGTCCACCAATGTAAATTCCTAATTTGCGCCATTTCAGAAAGCTCACCCATATTATTTTGTAATGCTTCAACTTTTGATTGTGCTTCCTTAATTTTTTCTTCTGAAGAATTAGGGTCTTCTTTTAAAATAGAAAGCAATCGGATAGCCTCATACATTTCAAAATCTTTAGCTGAAGAAATTGCCTTAGAACCAATTTCTCCAAATCTCCTTAAATATTCGGCATATTCAGGATTTGAAATAATAGGTGCATGACCGGCTGCTTCGTGAATTATATCTGGAGCAGGTGTATACTCAATGTGTTTTAAAGTTCTAATGTCTGAAGCAATAACAAGTACATTATACGCCTGAAACTCCATAAAAGCATTGGGAGGTATAAAACCATCAACAGAAACGGCTGCCCAGCCAATATCTTTTAAAATTCTGTTCATTCCTTCCATTTTTGGAATATTTTCTTCCGATATTCCTGCTTTTTTTAATCCCTCTATATACGACTTATCAGCTACTTTACTTAAAAAATCAATGTTTACTCGCATCACATACCTCCAAACAGCCTGATTTTGAGCTGTATAATTTTCATACGGTTGTTTAACTATAAACTTGTGCAAGTGTTTCGGTAACCTTTTGGTAATTTTATTAAATTTTATAGTTTTAGTCATTACTATTAAATATTTTAGGTCTGAAAGTTACAATTTTTAAAAATTTAGACTTTAGATTTAAAAAGTCAAAAAAGGAAACCTCTTATTTTTATAAATATAAAGATCTAAAAACACATGATTTTTAATTTTTTGCCGCAATCGTTTTAGTAATTTTAACAGGATTTAAACAGTATTTATAAAATCCCAAAGCGAATACTTTGTATCTTTGACATTCAAAAATAAATAGATATTCTGATGAACAAGAAAGTGATTTTGATGATTTTAGATGGTTGGGGGATAACTCAAAACCCTGAGGTTTCAGCAATTTTTAACGCAAAAACTAGCTATATAGATAGCTTGTATAATAAATATCCTAATGCCAGTTTAAGAACCGATGGTGAATATGTTGGCTTACCTAAAGGGCAAATGGGAAACAGTGAAGTAGGTCATATGAATTTAGGTGCCGGTAGAATTGTTTATCAAAATCTTGTTAAAATTAATTTAGCCGTTAAAAATAAAACCTTAGGAAAAGAAAAGGTTTTATTAGATGCACTCTCTTATGCTAAAAAAAATAATAAAAATGTTCACTTACTAGGGTTGGTTTCTGATGGAGGAATTCACTCTCATATAAATCATTTAAAGGCATTATTAGATGTTGCAAGTGAAAACAATGTGAAAAATGTGTACTTACATGCTTTTACTGACGGAAGAGATTGTGATCCAAAATCTGGGAAATCTTTTATCAATGATATTCAACAACACATGTTAAAAACAACTGGAGAATTGGCTTCAATTACTGGGCGTTATTACGCTATGGACCGTGATAACAGATGGGAACGTATTAAAATAGCTTATGACGCTTTGGTAAATACCAAAGGTATAAAGTCTACAAATGCTATCGAAAGTATTGACGAAAGTTATAAAAATAATATAACCGATGAGTTTATTATGCCTATAATTATGACGGATGAAAGTGGCATACCAAAAGTAAAAATAGAAGATGATGATGTTGTAATTTATTTTAATTACAGAACAGACAGAGGAAGAGAACTCACTGAAGCTCTAACCCAAAATAATTTCCCTGAATTTAATATGAAGACGCTGCCTTTGTATTATGTTACAATGACAAACTATGATGA
>JAMOMG010000143.1 GCA_027068695.1 Flavobacteriaceae bacterium | reverse complement strand
GATATCAAACATATTAATGATGGGATTTTAGCCGATATTGCACCTACTATTTTAAAATTAATGGGAATTAATCAACCAAAATTAATGACACAACACTCTTTAATATAATTTTGTACTTTTATCAAAATTTAAATTTATCCGAATGAAAAAAATACTTTTAAGCATTATTTTAATAGCTAGTATTGGTTGTTTAGCACAAAAAAAAGAAACGTCAGCAACAAAAGATGAAGAAGGAAACTTAATTGGAATTACAAATAAAGCAGATTTTCTACAAGAACCTTATACAGATTGGTTTAGTCCAAATTATAACGATTATAAAACAAACAAAGAAATTATAAATAAGTTAAAACCTTTATTAAAGGATATCACAATAAAAGCTTTTATGGGAACTTGGTGTGGTGATAGTCAAGAACAAACTCCTGCCTTTTATAAAATTTTAGATGAAACCGGATTTAACTATAAAAATTTAGAACTCGTTGCTGTAAACAGAGATAGAGAAACACCTGATAATTTGCAGAAAGGTTTTGATATAGAAAGAGTACCTACTTTAATTTTTTATAAAGAAGGAAAAGAAATAGGTAGGTTTGTTGAATACCCAAGAGAAACTATTGAAGCCGATATTTTAAAAATTGTAAGTGGTAAACCTTACAAACATTCATACGAAGACTAAATAATTTACTTTGAATAATTAAAAGCCGATATTTAACAATTAAATACCGGCTTTTTTGTCTTTGGGATAATTTTTTTACTTTGGGGCATCAAAATATTCTCTTTCAATACGTTCTCTGTGATCTGGATGCGCAATTTTAATCAATGCTGCCAAACGCTGTTTTATAGTTTTTCCATATAAATTAGCAACACCATATTCTGTCACAATGTACTGTACATGGGCTCTTGTAGTTACCACGCCAGCTCCCGGATTTAAAAAAGGAACAATTCTACTAATTCCATTTTTAGTTGTAGAGGGCATGGCTATAATTGCTTTTCCTCCTTCACTCAAAGAAGCACCTCTAATAAAATCCATCTGACCTCCAACACCTGAATACAATCTTGTACCAATTGAATCTGCACATACCTGCCCTGATAAATCAACTTGAATCGCTGAATTTATAGCCACCATTTTCGGGTTTTTTCTAATATTGGCAACATCATTAACATAATCACACGAACGCATTTCAATGTATGGATTATCATCTACATAATCATACAATCGTTTTGATCCCATTAAAAAAGTGGTTAAAGCTCTCCCGGCATTAATTCCTTTATAATTCCCATTAATTACATCATCCAAAATTAAATCAATAACTCCATCAGAAAACATTTCAGTATGTAAACCTAGATCTTTATGGTTTTTTAATCTAGACAAAACTGCATTTGGTATAGAGCCAATTCCCATTTGAAGTGTGCTTTTATCATCAATAAGTTCGGCAATATGGTCACCTATTTTATTTTCAACTTTGTTTGGTGTAGGTAAAATAAATTCAGGAATTGGTCTATCTACCTCAACAAAAGTATCTAATTCTGAAACATGAATAATTCCTTCTCCATGTACACGTGGCATTTGTTCATTAATTAAAGCAATAACGTGTTTTGCGCTTGAAATTGCTGCTAAAATAGCTTCAACTGAAACACCTAAAGAGCAATATCCATGTCTGTCGGGTTTAGAAACCTGAATTAAAGCTACATCCAATGGTAAAATATTTCTTTTAAATAACAGCGGTACTTCACTCAAAAATACAGGCGTATAAGACCCATTCCCTTCTTTTATTGTATGACGCACATTACTACCTATAAAAAATGAATTTACGTGAAAACTATCCTTGTATTTTGGATCTGCATAGGGTGTTTTCCCTTCCAAATGTAAATGACAAACTTCAACATCTCTAAGCTCTTCATACCTTGCAGTCATGGCATCAATCAATTCTTGAGGAACAGAAGCTGCCGCCTGAATATAAACCCTATCATTCGATTTTATAACTTTTACTGCCTCTTCAGCCGTTACCGCTTTATACATATTTACAATTTAAATTATTTTGCAAATTTACAAATGATTTTCGGCAAAATTCCTGCTAAAAATCAGTTTTTAAAAACATCTCATTATTAATTTTAAAGCCGTTTACAAACCTTTCTAATTATTATTTTTAAAGTACCTTTGCATCATAAATTTTATATTGCATGATACTTGTTAAAACTCGTGAAGAAATTGAATTAATGCGCGAAAGTGCACTCATAGTTTCAAAAACTTTAGGAATGCTTGCTAAAGAAGTAAAGCCTGGAGTTTCTACATTATATTTAGATAAATTAGCTGAAGAATTTATAAGAGACCATAATGCAATACCTGGTTTTTTAGGCCTTTACGATTTCCCTAACACGTTATGTATGAGTCCTAATGCCCAAGTAGTTCATGGTATTCCTAACAACAAACCATTAGAAGAAGGTGATATTATTTCTATTGACTGTGGTGCTTTAAAAAATGGGTTTTATGGTGATCACGCTTACACTTTTGAAGTTGGTAATGTAGCTGAAGAAACCAAAAAATTATTGCAAACCACAAAAGAAAGTTTATACGTAGGAATACGTGAATTTAAAGCAGGTAATAGAGTTGGAGATGTTGGTTTTGCAATTCAAAATTACTGTGAAAAACAGGGCTATGGAATTGTAAGAGAATTGGTAGGTCATGGATTAGGCCATGAAATGCACGAAGATCCAGAAATGCCTAATTACGGAAGAAGAGGAAGGGGAAAGAAGTTTGTTGAAGGAATGGTAGTTGCCATTGAACCAATGGTAAATTTAGGAACTCATAAGATAACGCAACTTAAAGATGGTTGGACAATTTTGACCAAAGATGGTAAACCTAGTGCTCATTTTGAGCATGATGTAGCTCTCATAGATGGTAAACCCGAATTGCTTTCAACATTTAAATATATTTATAAAGCCTTGGGTATTGAAAGTAATGAAGAAGATGGTTTACGACAAAAAGATTTAGTTTTATAGCCTAAATTATGCTTAAAAAAATATTAAAAATTCAGCAAAAGGAAATTATAAAAGGCTTTAAAGGTCGATTTTTTCACACCAATAATTTTACTATTGCTTTTTGGGAAATTGAGAAAGGAGCTATTTTACCTGAACATTCTCACATTCATGAGCAAACAACTCAAGTAAATGAAGGCAAACTAGAAATGACAATTGATAACAAAACTATGATTGTAGAAGCCGGTATGATTGTTCACATTCCATCAAAAATAAAACACAGTGGTAAAGCCCTAACAAATTGCAAATTAACAGATACTTTCTCCCCTACAAGAGAAGATTATAAATTTGATTTATAAAAATATTACTATTGAAAGATTTTTTTAAATTTATACTAAATACTATTCCTCGCCCATTACTCATAAAGGTTAGTTATTGGGTTCGTCCATTAATTTCATTCTATTTAAAAGGAACCACATATACTGACCCAATAGATGGTAAAAGTTTTAGAGCCTTTTTGCCATATGGCTATGGGAAACAGCGCTCAAATGCTTTATCTCCAAGTACATTTTCATTAGAGCGCCACAGGCTACTTTGGTTGTATTTAAAAAATGAAACTACTTTTTTTACTTCAGCAAAAAAAGTACTTCATATTGCCCCTGAGCAATGTTTCTTAAAACAATTTAAAGCACTAAGCAATTTAGATTATATAACAGCAGATTTAAATTCTCCAATTGCTGATATAAAAGCTGATATTTGTGATTTACCTTTTAAAGAAGACACTTTTGATATCATTCTTTGCAACCATGTTTTAGAACACATTGAAAATGATAAAAAAGCCATGAGTGAATTACTTAGAGTTTTAAAACCTGGAGGTATGGGGATTTTTCAAGTACCACAAGATTTAAACAGAGAGAAAACATACGAAGATTTTACAATTACCTCACCTGAAGAGCGCTCCAAACATTTTGGTCAATATGACCATGTTAGAATTTATGGTAAAGATTATTTTGATAAATTAAGGGCTGTTGGGTTTACAGTAAATGAAATTGATTATTCCAATACACTCCCAAATAATTTAATTGAAAAATATTGCTTGGTAAAAGGTGAAATTTTACCAGTTTGTTTTAAATAATTAATTATTGAAATTTGCTGACTTAAATGTTTTTATTTCTCCATTTTCATCAACATAAATTAAAAATGATTTCAACTCTGTATGTTCTTTTAAAAAATTTATTGCTTTTTCTAATCCCATAGCCATAAAAGCAGTAGCATACCCATCAACATCCGCACAATCAGATTTTGAAATCACAGAAGCACTTAACAAGTTGCTTGGAGTAGCATAACCAGTTTTTGTATTTATTGTATGCACATATTTAATGCCATTAGCTGAAATTCTATATTTCCTGTAATTTCCAGAGGTTGCCATAGACTCATTATGCAATTGAACAGTTGTAGCAAAAGAACGTGTACCATCAAAATTCGGTTCTTCAATTGCTATTCTCCAAAACTTATTATTTTCATTAACACCTCTTGCTCTAATTTCCCCTCCAATTTCTACCATATAATTTTTAATGTGGTTTCTTTCAAAAAGTCTTCCAACAACATCAACTAAATATCCTTTTGCTATCGCATTAAAATCGAAATAAATCTCAGGATATAATTTTTTAATTTTCTTATTGTGAAGGCTTACTTTATCAAACCCTACAAATTTTAATAATTCTTTGATTTTTGTTGAATCTAAATTTTGAATAGGTTTACCTGGACCAAAACCCCAAGCATTTACTAAAATTCCTACTGTAGGGTCAAAATCTCCATTTGTTTCAGAAAATATTTTAGCAGATTTTAAAAAGACCTCTTCAAAAATATCATCAACAACAATGGAGGTATCTCCTTTATTTATCTTAGAGATATCTGAAGTTGGGATATAGGTTGAAACAGATTTATTGACCACCTTAATTAAACTATCAATTTTAGGCTTAAACTTTTTGTTACTTGTATCTAAATAGCGAATTGAAAATGTAGTACCTAAGGCATTCCCTTTTAAAATTTTTAAATTTTCTTGTTCAGTATTGCAAGATAATATTGAGAATATTAAAAGAACCAACAACTTGTTTTTCATGGTAATATTTTATAAAAATTTAATTTTACGAAGATAACATTTATAAATATCACAAATTATTTATAATTTAATTTAAAATAGCAAATTCTAAACTTCTTTTTTTTAACTTTGCTCCAAGTCTAAAGTATTTTTAAATTATGAAAAAATTAGTTGTATTATTTATTGTCACATCAGTGATGCTAAGTTCGTGTGTATCTCAAAAAAAATACACTGAATTAGAAGGGAATTTCAATAAAAAAAGTCAGGAGTTAGTTGATGTTAAAGCTGACTTGATGAAATGTAAAATTGAAAATGAAGGTAAAATTACCTCACTTGAACAACAGGTAATTGATTTAAGGAAGGATAAAGAAAAAACATTGGAATATGTTGATAATTTAACTGTATTATCTAAATCTGCTTCAGAAAACATTAAGGAAACTTTATCTCAAATGGGGAAAAAAGATGAGTATATTAAATATATTCAAAAAGCAATTACGCGTAAAGACTCTATTAATTTAGCCTTAGGATTTAAATTAAAAAGTGTGTTAAAAGATGGATTTAGTGACGAGGATATACAAGTTGATGTTGAAAAAACAGTTGTATATATTTCTATAGCTGACAAATTATTATTTAAAAGCGGTAGTTCAACCATATCAAACAATGCAAAAAAAGTATTAGGTAAGGTTGCTGAAGTAATTGCTGCACAGCCAGAATTAGAGGTTATGGTTGAAGGGTATACCGATAACAAAAAAGTTATTAAAAACTCAAGTATTAAAGATAATTGGGATTTAAGTGTGAAGCGTTCTACAGCAGTAATTAGAGTGTTACAAAATGATTTCAACATTGAACCAAGTCGTTTGGTTGCAGCTGGTAGAAGCGAATACAAACCACTAGAAAGTAATGATACTGTTGAAGGTAGAGCTAGAAATAGAAGAACAAGAATTGTTTTAATGCCTAAACTAGATCAGTTTTTCAATTTATTAGAAAGTAAGGTTGAGTAATAACCTTATT
>JAMOMG010000142.1 GCA_027068695.1 Flavobacteriaceae bacterium | reverse complement strand
AAAATTTCTTTTTTCATTACACCTTCTCTTACCGTTGCCATTTGAGGGTGCATATCCCAATTTATAATATTTGCCATAATACTTCCTCCAAAGGCTGGACGAATTGCATACAGTAAATCTTTATATTCTTTCTTCTCTTTTTTTACAAAATGGTCACCAATATCTAAAACGGTACAATCAGCAGTTAATCCGCAATTAACGGCTGATGCGATTCTTGGAGCCAAATCTCTTCCTATAGAGGTAGCCCCGAACAATACAATTTGCGGATCTTCTTTTTTTAATACTTCTGTTGCTAATGCTGTATGGGGTAATGTTCTGTAAGGTTCTAATTTTATAGCATCACCTACAAATAATTTGTCTACGCCATATGGAGCGATTTGACTTTCAATATTTTTCAACTCTTTTCCAAAAATCATTGCCTCTAATGGACAATCTAATTTTTGAGCTAAACGCTTTCCTGCTGATAATAATTCTTGGCTTATATCTGCTACTTTTTGATTTTCAACTTCACAATAGACTAATACACTTTTCATCTCTTTAAATTTTAAAGTTTTAACACTACCCTATGGTATGCTGTTCAATTAGTTCTTTAATCATCATCTCAATATCAGTATCTGAATCACTTAATATTTTAGCTTCATTTGATGTTAACACAATATTCTCAATACTTTTAACTTTCGTAGGAGAACCGGATAGTCCAATTTTAGTTATATCAGCTTCAATATCTTCAACATTCCATTCAGGAATTGTTAAATAAGGTCTTTTTTTATGCAGTGCTAGCATTGATTCATCGGCAGATCTTAATTCTGTTTTGGTTCTGGCATATTTATATTTCATTACATTCTTAGCTTGTCTAAACCTACAATCTGGAGAAGAACCGTGCACTGTCATTAAGCAAGGGAATGGAGAAGATACAATTTCAACACCTTTTTCTAATCTTCTTTTGGCAATAATTTCAGCATCTTTAATTTCTACAATCTCCTCAACATAAGTTACTTGTGGAATTTTAAGCTTATCTGCACATTGTGGCCCTACCTGTGCTGTATCACCATCAATAGCTTGCCTTCCCCCTAGTATTAAGTCGAAAGGAGCTAATTTTTGCAACCCTTTTACAAGAGTATAACTTGTTGCTAAAGTATCTGCACCTCCAAATCTTCTGTCAGAAATCATAATACCATTATCAACACCTCTGTAATAACCTTCTCTAATAATGTCTGCAGCTCTTTGTGGGCCCATTGTAAGAATTGTCACTTTTGTACCAGGTATACTGTCTTTTATACTTAAAGCTAATTCCAAAGCATGTAAATCATCTGGGTTAAATATGGTTGAAAGTTTACCTCTGTTAACAGTACCATCAGGCTTCATTGCATCTGGACCAACATGTCTAGTGTCTGGAACCTGCTTAGCTAGTACTACAATTTTAAGTGGTTTCATAGTAGAATATTAAATTATTTTTTTTAAGCTTCCCAAAAATAAAGTAATTAATTCAAGTATAAAATGACAATACTCATACTTCTATTATTATTCATGCTATTTATTAACTTTCATAAAGAAGCATAAAAAAAGCGATGATTTTGAAATCATCGCTTTTTAAATTTTAAAATTTTATTTTACTTCTTTTTAGGCTCTTCAATGGTTTCTTCACCATTGTACTTTTCCATAAAACTATCCATAATAGCAGTACTTACGCCCATATTTGAAAACCCTCCATCGTGGAATAAGTTTTGCAGTGTTACTTTTTTGGTAAGGTCAGAAAATAAACTAATTGTATAATCTGCACATTCTAATGCTGTAGCATTTCCTAGTGGTGACATTTTTTCAGCATACGCTATAAATCCATCAAATCCTTTTACTCCATTACCAGCTGTAGTTGGTGTAGGTGATTGAGAAATTGTATTTACTCTCACCTTTTTATCACGTCCAAAGAAGTATCCAAAACTACGTGCCACAGATTCTAAATACGCTTTATTATCAGCCATATCATTATAGTCTGGGAATACCCGTTGTGCAGCCATATAAGTTAATGCTACAATACTTCCCCATTCATTCATTGCATCTTTTTTATACAATACACTCATTAATCTATGAAAAGAAAGAGCTGAAACATCCCAACCTGTTTTAGTAAAATTATAATCTTGATGTGTATAGTGATTTCCTCTACGTACATTAACAGACATACCTATTGAATGCAAAACAAAATCTATTTTTCCTCCCAATGCTTCAACCGCACTATCAACCAATTCTTCCAAGTCCATCATTGATGTAGCATCGG
>JAMOMG010000141.1 GCA_027068695.1 Flavobacteriaceae bacterium | reverse complement strand
ATAATAAAAGAGCTACCCAATTTGGATAGCTCTCTTACCTAGCAATTAACCTATTTCTAACTGTTCTATAATTGCAATATTTAAGGTAATCCGTTAATTAATGTTTCTAAAGCAGGTTGAGTAATTGGAGTTAATGCTGTAATAACTTCAATATGGCCATCTACAATTGTTGTTCCTTGAATAGCATAATTTAATTGTCCATCTATTTCTGCTACCATAATAATGTGTACTTCTAGTCCTATTGGAATTAACCCGTAATGCTCTGTAAACATTTCTAAACTTGAGTTCCAAGTATCCATTCTTGCCAAAGCTGTTGGTTCGCCATCATATGAAAGGTACACAGCGCTGTTATCTTGGTTAAACCCATCTGGAACATCAATAAATAATTCTGTTTTTGGCCCTGTAAAACTGTACCATCTATCCAAGTTTGTCCAACCAAAATCACCAATATCATAATTGTATGTTGCAAACTCACCATCAGCACCTTGTCCGTCTCTAATTTCAACATCATCATTTATTCCATCTTCATTTTCATCAGCTTCTACCCAATCTCCATTGATATCATCTCCTCTAAAAACTTTTATTCCTCCGTCTAAGTCAGCAAAGTCAACTGGACGACTTGTTACGGTTGCCATTTCTAATAACTCTAAATCGTTAGCTCCCTGTTTTGCTTCAATAAAAAATTCACCAGCTGATTTTAAAGCTTCTTTATCTCCATTAGCTCTTCTTCCCAGCGTAGATTTATCTTTTAAAAGCATTGATGCTTTATCATAAATTTCAATCAGTTTTACCGTTACATTTCCTGTTACTGGCGTTCCGTTTAATCCAAATGAGTTTGGTTGAAAAGTTACTTTTGTTCCTTGTGTTCCTGTAATAACACCACCTGTAGAAGCATCTAAAGAAAACTCTTGTGTAGCATTTGCTCTGTTATTTTCAAAACGAGCGGCTAGTGCTTCACCATCTGGTTGAGGTTCTAAAGTTTCCAAATCATTATTATCAATACAACTTGCAAATAATACAAGTACTAATAATCCCATTACATTTTTTAAAATTCTGCTCACTACTTTACTATTATTTAAGTTTGTGAATTTTTGTTTTTGTATTTTCATAATTATTAAATTTCAATTGTTTTTAAATTTGTTTTACACTAACATATCAACAGCTTTTATTTTTTGTTACCCTTTTTTCTGAAAAAAAAATTAAATTAGCTATCTCTAATAATTGTAAATGAACAAAAAACCACACGCAGACAATATATACATAGAGGCTTTGTTGAAAAATGACAGTCGTGTTCTCTCTAAAATTTATGAGAATTTTTCTCATAAGATTGTTGCTTATGTGAAAAAAAATAATGGAAATGCTGATGATGCTCAAGATATTATTCAAGAAACATTGGTTACTATATTTCATCAAGCTAAAGAGAAAAATTTTATACTTACATGCCCATTTGACGCCTACTTTTATTTATTGTGTAAAAGAAGATGGTTAAATGAACTTAAAAAAAGAGGAAATAAAAGGGTAACAATTATAGAAGATAACACATCTATAACTGTAGAACAAGAACAACAAGTTGAAGAAACGGAACTTTTTGAAGAACAACACCAACTTTTTGAATTAAAATTTAAAGAGTTAGGCAAAAAATGTCAAGAGTTGCTTAAAACATCTTTTAAAATTAAATCAATGGAAAAGGTTGCTGAAATTTTAGGTGTAACTTATGGGTATGCTCGTAAAAAGAAATCACAATGTTTGGGTAAATTAACTCAGCTTGTAAAAAGTTCTAATAAATTTCATCAACTAAAAGAATACTAAAATGAAAGAAGAAAAATATATAGTATTTGATAAATATTTAACCAATGAGTTGACTCAAGAAGCATTAACTTCTTTTGAAGATAAATTACAATCTGATGCTGTTTTTAAACAGGAGTTTGAAATTTACAAAGCTTTAAACTCTTCACTATCTTCAAAATTTGAAAATGAAGAAGAAGAAAAAAAGTTACGCGATACCTTATCAAATTTAGGATCAAAGTATCTAACAAAAGAAAAAGTAAACAAAAAGAAAGGTAAAGTAATTTCATTAGTAAATTATAAACAATTAATGGTGGCAGCTAGTATTGCTTTATTAATTGGCTTTTTTATTTTTAAAGATGGAAACCCTGTATATAATGATTTTTCAAACCATACCCCTCTAGAATTAGTTGTTAGAGGTGAAAATAATACTACAACTATAAAAGCAGAAGAGGCTTTTAATTCAAAAAATTATAAGGAAGCATTTAAACAATTGAGCATTTTGGCTAATAAAAATCCTAATGATACTGAAATTCAATTATACAAAGGTATTTCTTTATTAGAGCTAAATCAATATGCTAAAGCTGAAGTCATTTTTAATAAAATAAGTAGCGGGGATTCTTCTTTTTCAAACACTGCCAAATGGTATACAGCTCTTAGCTTTTTAAAACAAGGAAAACTTAAGGAATGTAAAAAAACATTAAAAACAATACCTGAAAGTGCTGAAGAATACAAACAAGCAAAAAAGTTGTTAAGAAAATTATAATTAAAAAAGTACGTTGCAGCAACAATACAATCAATCTTATTTTCTTTAGTTTTTTAGCTACTTTTGCTGAATGATTATAACCGATACACATACACATTTATACAGTGACCAGTTTGATGAAGACAGAGAAGAAATAGTACAACGTGCTATAAATGCTGGTGTTACCCGTTTTTTTGTTCCTGCTATAGATTCATCTTACTTAAATGCAATGCTAAGTTTAGAAAAAACTTTTCCAAACAATACTTTTTTAATGATGGGTTTGCATCCTACACATGTAAAAGAAAATGTTGAAGAGGAATTAATTTTTGTAAAAAAATGGCTAGACAAACGAAATTTTTACGCAGTTGGTGAAATTGGTATTGACTTGTATTGGGACAAAACATTTTTAAAACAACAACAACTTGCTTTTAAAACTCAAATTAAATGGGCAAAGGAAAAAAACTTACCTATAGTTATACATTGCAGAGATGCCTTTGATGAGATTTTTGAAATTTTAGAAGAAGTTAAGGATGATAAACTTTTTGGAATTTTTCACTGCTTCACAGGAAATTTAGAACAGGCAAAAAAAGCTATTTCATACAATATGAAGCTAGGAATTGGAGGTGTAGTTACTTTTAAAAATGGTAAAATAGATCAATTTTTAAATCAAATTCCTCTAAAACATATTGTTTTAGAAACTGACGCTCCTTATTTGGCTCCTACTCCGTTTAGAGGTAAAAGAAATGAAAGTAGTTATATTACAAAAGTATTGGATAAATTAGCTGAAATTTATACCGTAAATCCACAAGAAATTGCCAACATAACAACACAAAACTCAAAAGAAATTTTTGGAACCTAACCAAGTTACATATTACAGAACACCTATTGGAACTGCTAAAATTGAAGGTGACAAAAATGGAATTCGGTCAATTACTGTAATTGATGAAAAAATTGAAACTCCATTAAATATTCCTAGTTCACTTCAAAATTGTGTACAGCAATTAGATGAATATTTTAATGGAAATAGAACTGAATTCAATTTAAAATTAAACCCTCAGGGGACCAATTTTCAAAAACGTGTTTGGAAAGAGTTACTGAACGTTCCTTACGGAAAAACCAGAAGCTATTTAGAACAATCTAAAAAACTTGGAGATGTTAAAGCCATTAGAGCTGTAGCTTCTGCCAATGGTAAAAATCCTATTTGGATTGTAATCCCTTGTCATAGAATTATTGGCAGCAATGGTTCACTAACGGGTTATGCAGGTGGCTTGTGGCGTAAAAAGTGGTTGCTTGAGCACGAAAACCCTTCACCTCAACAGTCATTATTTTAAACTATATTTAACTTTACAACGTTAGTTTAAAAATGAAAAAAGGTTTATTCTTATTCGCTCTTTTAATCAGTGTTGTTATCAATGCTCAAATTCAATCTGAAAATGTACATCTAAAATCTTTTTTGGTTAAAAATGATAGTATAAAAATAGATACAATTAGCATAAGTTCTGCTAATTTTAAAGTATTTACTAATCAAAATATTGAAATTGACCCTAAAAATTATAGTGTTGATTTTTCAAAAGCATTGTTAATTTTCAAGAAAGAAAGCGCTGTAAAGTTTTCAGAAATAAAAATTAAATACACTTCTTTTCCAAAGTTTTTAACTAAAAAATATTTTAAGTTTAATAAAAAAATAATTGTTCCAAAGGCAACAAGTCAAGCACAACTTTATAGCTTAACAACCAACCAACAAAAAATAGCTGTAAAACCGTTTGAAGGGTTAAATACTATGGGTAATATAACGAGAGGAGTTACAATTGGCAATAATCAGAATGCCGTTGTTAACTCTACATTGGATTTACAAATAGCAGGAAAATTATCTGATAAAGTTACTTTGAAGGCCTCAATAATTGACACCAATTTACCCATTCAGGAAAATGGAAACACGTATAAATTAAACGAATTTGACAGAGTTTTTATTAAATTATTTAGTGATAAATGGAGTATTGATGCTGGAGATATTTATCTTAATAACAGTGAAACAGCTTATTTAAGATTTAATAAACAGGTTTCAGGATTAGCCGTAAAAGCCAACATAAAAAATAGCAATTCTGAAATAAACATTCAAACTACAGGAGCTATTGTTAGAGGTAAATACAAAAAAGTACAATTTAATGGACGAGAAGGAAATCAAGGTCCATATAGATTATCAGATTTAAACAACAATACCTATATTTTAATTTTAATAGGCACCGAAAAAATTTATGCGAATGGCAAATTGCTAAAACGTGGTGAAAATAATGACTATACCATAGATTATAATACTGCCGAAATTACTTTTAGTACAACTTTCCCTATGACTGCTGATGTTAGAATTACCGCTGAATATCAATTTTCAGATAGGGCTTACACTAGATTTATAACTTATAACAATGTTGCTTACAAAACAAAGAAATTAACCGTTAACGGCTACTTTTACAATGAAAACGATTTAAAAAATCAATCTTTAGAACAAGATCTAAGTAACGAGCAAAAACAAATATTAGCCAATGCAGGAAGTAATACAAATCAAATGGTTACTCCTTCAGCCTTTATTACTCCTTTTTCAGAAGATAAAATATTGTATAAAAAAATTAATATAGGTACTTCTGAAATTTTTGAATTTTCCACTGATGAATCTGACGAATTATACCAAGTAACTTTTACTTATGTTGGTGAAAATTTAGGAAACTATAAATTAAAAGATTTAATTGCTATTGGAAAAATATTTGAATATGTTGGTGAAAACTTAGGGAACTACAATCCTATTATACGTTTAACCGCACCCAATAAATTACAACTTACTGTTTTTAAAGCTTCTTATAATCCTTCTAAAAAAACCACTATTAACGCTGAAACTGCTTTTAGTAACAATGATGTAAATTTATTTTCAACCTTAGATAATAAAACAAATAAAGGAGTTGCAACAAAACTTGGTTGGAAGCAACTAATTTTTCAAAAAAAATGGGACTTAAGAAGTAACTTTAAATTTGAATTTATTGATGAAAATTTTAAAAGTATTGAACGTATCCAAAACATTGAATTTAATAGAGATTGGAATATTGAAACTATTACTGGAAGTCAAAAGCTACTTAGCACTACTTTAGAGCTTTCAAATAAAAAAAATAAAATTGTAAATTATGAATTTGAAACCTTGGAACTCAGTAATTATTTTTCGGGAAACAAGCATAATTTGAAGGGGTCTTTTACTACTGAAGATTTTAATTTAGATTTTAATAGTAGTTTGTTAAACAATAAAACAATTATTGAAAAAGCTTCTTTTTTAAGATATTATGTAAACGCAAGGTACAACTTAAATAAAAGTTGGTTTGGTGTGAATTTTAATTCTGAAAATAATAAACGCACCAATATTTTAGATAATACTTTACAAAACTTAAGTCATAAATATAAAGAATTTAAAACATTTATTGGTGTTGGAGATTCTACAAAAGTATTTGTACAAATAGGGGCTAATTTTAGAACTACAGACAGTATTCAAAATAATAAATTTGCACAAGTAAACACCACTGACACCTATTATTTAAAATCAAATTTAATTAACTCAGAATCAGCTAACTTAACTACATATATAAACTACAGAACTATTAAAAACACAAATTTTAAAAATGAAGAATCGTTAAACTCTAAAATTGTTTACAGGCAACAATTATTTAATCAGTTTTTAACTTTTAACACTGTTTACCAAACACTTTCTGGAACTTTACCACAACAAGATTTTACTTATATAAAAACTGAACAAGGGCAAGGTTTTTACACATGGATAGATTATAATGAAAATGGTATAAAAGAGCTAGATGAATTTGAAATTGCACAATTTCCTGATCAGGCACAATATTTACGAATTATTTTACCAACGGTAAATTACATTGCAACGCACCAAAATAAATTTACCCAAACTGTTGCTATTAACCCTCAGCAATGGAATTCAAAAAAAGGACTTAAAAAATTAATATCACATTTTTACAATCAAACTTTTATTTTAATTGATGGTGAACAGCAGAAATTAGCTAAAAAATTTAATTTAAATCCTTTTGATATTAATAACAAAAATTTATTGGGGCTAAATTTTAATTTAAATAATAGTCTTTATTTCAATAAGGGTAAAAAGAATTTTTCAACGATATATCGTTTTATAAAATCTCAAAATAAAGCAACAACTACAATTGATAATACGGAGAATAAAACACAATTACACAAACTTCAATTTGAGCATAAATTTGGTGATTTTTGGTTATTTAACTTTAGCATAAGCTCTTCTGAAAACAAAACAAATTCAGCTAATTATTCAAACAGAAATTATTTTTTAAAAAACAACACCTTATTTCCAAAATTATCTTACTACTATACCAAAAAAAGCTTTTTTTCTATTTTTTATGAAACTAAAAATAAAGAAAATAGGTTGGGTGATTTAGAGACTTTAAAATTACAAAAAATAGGATTTTCACTAAACTATGCTAAAAGTCTAAAAAGCATCTTAAAAATTGAAATAAACTTTTTGAAAAATACTTTTGAAGGCTCTAATAATTCACCCGTGGCTTATCAAATGTTAGAAGGTTTTCAACCTGGAAAAAACTACACTTGGAGCTTTTTGTACCAGCAAAAACTAAATTCCTTTCTAAATCTAAATATCAATTACTTAGGGCGAAAAAGTGAGACTTCAAGAACCATTCATACGGGTGCAATACAATTAAAAGCTCTTTTTTAATAAAAAAGTAGTTTGGTTTAATTATTGATACTATTTTTGTTTTCAATTTAAACTTCAACTATGAAAAGAATTATAATTACTAGTATTTTATTGGTTTTAAGCTTCTCTATTTTCGCTCAAGAAAAAAATCAAGAATCTTTTCCAAAAAACGAACTAAAAATTAATATGTCTAATTTAATTGCCTTTAAGTGGGTAGATATAAGTTATGAAAGAATTCTTAATGAAGAATCTACTTTTGGAGTTGGAACACTTTTTAGCCTTGACCCTGGAATTAATGGAATAGACGAATATAGAACATTTTCATTAACTCCTTACTACAGACATTTTTTTTCAAATAAATACGCTCAAGGTTTTTTTGTTGAAGCATTTGGAATGATTCATTCTGGGAAAATTGAAAATTATATTTATGCGGATTTTCCACCTTATGAAACTATTATTACTGAAGATAAGTATACAGATTTTGCTGTAGGAATATCGGTTGGGGGCAAATTTGTAACTAAAAGAGGCTTTATTGCTGAAATATATGCTGGAATTGGTAGAGATTTATTAAACAATAGTGATATTGAAGTTGTTGGGCGTGGTGGAGTTTCTATAGGATACAGATTTAATTAAAAATTGAATACGATAAAAAAACTCCATAGTTTAATAAATCTATGGAGTTTTTATCTTTTATTTAATTAGGAATTACATTTTCATTAACCAATTCTTAATTTCAACCTCTTCTTTAATAATTGAACGAAGATCCTTAATTTTCACTCTTTTTTGCTCCATTGTATCTCTATAACGAATTGTTACAGAATCATCATTTAAAGTATCATGGTCTACAGTGATACAGAATGGTGTTCCCGCAGCATCTTGTCTTCTATAACGTCTTCCAACAGCATCTTTTTCATCGTAAGTAACATTAAAATCCCATTTTAAATCTTCTAAAATTTTACGACCAATCTCTGGCAATCCATCTTTCTTAACCAATGGTAGAATTGCCGCTTTTGTTGGTGCTAATACTGATGGTAATTTTAATACAGTACGTGTGGTTCCGTTTTCTAATGTTTCTTCTTGTAATGAATTAGAGAAGACTGCTAAAAACATTCTATCCAATCCAATTGAAGTTTCAACTACATATGGAATATAATGTTCATTAATTTCAGGGTCAAAGTATTGTAATTTTTTTCCTGAATATTTTTCATGGCTCGATAAATCAAAATCTGTACGTGAATGAATCCCTTCTAATTCTTTAAAACCAAAAGGAAATTTAAATTCAATATCTGAAGCTGCATCAGCGTAGTGCGCTAATTTTTCATGGTCATGAAAACGATAATTATCTTCTCCCATTCCTAAAGATAAATGCCATTTTAACCGAGTTTCTTTCCATTTTTCATACCATTCTTTTTGAGTGCCAGGGCGTACAAAAAATTGCATTTCCATTTGTTCAAATTCGCGCATTCTAAAAATAAATTGACGTGCAACTATTTCGTTTCTAAAAGCTTTTCCTGTTTGTGCAATTCCAAAAGGAATTTTCATTCGTCCTGTTTTTTGTACATTTGAAAAGTTCACAAAAATTCCTTGAGCTGTTTCTGGACGTAGATATAAATCCATTGCCGTATCAGCTGATGCTCCTAACTTTGTACCAAACATTAAATTAAATTGTTTAACATCTGTCCAGTTTTTAGAACCTGATAGTGGGCAAGCTATTTCTAACTCTTCAATTAGCGCTTTAACATCGGCCAAATCTTCTTTTTCTAAGGATTGCCCCATTCGTTTTAAAATAGCATCTCCTTTTTCTTTGTAGCCTATAACTCTTGCATTAGTTGCTAAAAACTCTTCCTTATTAAAAGCGTCTCCAAAACGTTTTACTGCTTTTTTAACTTCTTTTTCAATTTTAGCTTCTAATTTTCCAACATAATCTTCAATTAAAACATCGGCTCTATATCTTTTTTTAGAATCTTTATTATCTATGAGAGGATCATTAAAGGCATCAATATGTCCAGATGCTTTCCAAGTTGTTGGGTGCATAAAAATTGCAGCATCAAGACCTACAATGTTCTCATGCATTTGCACCATTGCTTTCCACCAATATTCTCTGATGTTTTTCTTAAGTTCAACACCGTTTTGGGCGTAGTCATAAACTGCACTTAAACCATCGTATATTTCACTAGATTGAAATACATAACCGTACTCTTTAGCGTGTGAAACTACTTTTTTAAATTTATCTTCTTGATTTGCCATTTTGCAAAAATAGGAAAGGTTTTAATACTAAAAAATAAAAAGTGGAAATAGCCGAAACTATTTCCACTCAATCAACATTAAATAATATTAATCTGGAGTTACTTTTATTTACTTTAGAGTAATTTGAGTTGCTCCTACAAATTTATTTTCAATATATATATTAACTGTATATACACCTCTTTTAATTGTACCTCTATCTACTTCAACTAAAGAAATAATATCTACAGCATCATTTAAATAATTTACAATTGTTTGGTCGCTATAACTAATTTGTACATCATTAAAAACTAATTCTCCTTTTCCTGCAACGGTAATTCCTTTCCCATCAACAATTTGTATATAAACTTGGCGCTCTCCTTTTTCGGTAATTTCATTTTTTGCAATGGTAAAATTAATTCTAAAAGCATCTGTATTTCTAGCTCTAGAGGTTTCAACTAGTTTACCGTTCTTACGCTCTCTCATTGCCAATATTTTTGCACTACTCACCTTTAATACTGAACCAATTGCTACTTTTTCTGACAATTGTAAATTTTGTAAAGATAATGTATCATTCTTTGCCAATTGTTTAGATATTTTAACATTTGCACTATCTAAATCAATTGTTAGCAATTCATTTACACCTGTTAATGAATCAGTCATAAAAAATAAACGTCTGTTTGTTTCTTCCAGTTTTGCTATTTGTTTTCTATAACGACGTATTAAACTATAATTTGTAGCTTTTAAACCTTTAATAGAGTCTCTTAACGCAATTATTCTATCTCTTTCTAAAGATAACTCATTAGACATTGAAGTATTTTGCTCTATTGCTTCTTCATATTTAACAATCATATTATCTAAATTACCCTCTATTTCAAGTTTTTCCTCCTCTATGGCGTCTGTTAACTTTTTATGTTCTTTATTATTATAAAAAGTGTATGCCAAAGCAACAAGTAACAGCACCGCTAAAACAATTGCTATTATTTTAATATTGGATTTTTTGTTTTCTTCCATCATTCTTAAATTTCTTAATTTGTTTATTTTTATATAATTAACTTAACGCAAAATGCGCGACAAAATTATAACAAATTCAATAAATAACTTTGAGGTATTCAATAAATAATTTTGAGGTGTGTTTTGAGGAAGTATAAAGTTACGTTATAAAAACTATAATTCATAATTATTTAGTTAAAAATGATTATTTTTTTGAATAAAAAATGTACTTTTAATAGAAAATAGTGCTATGAATTTTTTAAAAGATATTTTTAATATTTTTTTTCCTGAAGTTTGTTTATGTTGTTATGAGGCCTTGTCGTATAATGATTCAACTGTTTGTTTAACTTGCAGGCATGATTTACCCTTAACACACTTTAGCTTTGAGAAAAATAATTTAGTCGAAAAATCTTTTTACGGAAGAGTACAAATTATTGC
>JAMOMG010000140.1 GCA_027068695.1 Flavobacteriaceae bacterium | reverse complement strand
ACATTTACTTTTCCATAAATATGATTTACCATTTCTTTTAAAGAAAGTTCTTTTGAAAAATAAGCCATATTTGGACCTGGGCAAATAGCTACTCCTTGTTTTTCACCTTTATGTTCAATATTGTTTTTAATTAGAGCAGCATTAGATAATCCTTCACACAAACATGTTTTAGCAGTAATTTGGTTAAACTTCTCTGTATAATTTGTTACTTCTGGATTTTCATTTAATTCCTTTAACTTTATTGCTTGGTACTTTTTAGAAGCCGTACAAATTGCCTGATCTGTATAATCTAGGTTTGAAACCAAAAACTTCTTAGGGCAAGAGCTACCTGGTTTATTGTTGGCAATTCTATTGTGTTTTATAATTTCGTTTGAGCTTCCTCTTAGGCTGTTAAAAGGGACGCCTAAAGGAGAAACATCACTTAAGTATAAGTCTTTTTCTGTTGCTTTTTCTAATGTTTTAATAGTTTCAGAATCAACAGTAGTTGCTTCTGGAACCAATAAAAATGGAGTTCCCCAACCTACAGAATCAATATTGTAATTATCTAATAAAAATTCATGTTCTTCAGAAGTACCAACACCACCTTGAGCGGTTACCTTTAAATCTAAAGGAGCAGTAGGAGTATATTTTCCTTTATTTTCTAAGGCAGATGTTAGGATACTGTGAACATCATTTATTAAATCACCTTTATGATTTTTAAATTCTTCTAAAATAGGTCCCATTAAATATCCATCAGAAGCGAAAGCATGACCACCACAATTTAAACCAGATTCTATTCTGTATTCTGATACCCACAATCCTTTTTTAGCTAAAAATTTACCTTGAATTAAAGCAGATCTATAATCACTAACTTTTAAAATAATTTTCTTTTTTAGAACATTATCTTTAGTTGGAAAAAAGTCATCAAAATTTTCAAAATAACTGTATAATCTTGGATTCATTCCTGCAGAAAGTACCACAGATGACTCTAAATTACTGTTAGCAAAACCTCTTAAAGCAGCATGTGCATCATTAAATTCTGAAGGTAGTTGTTCTTTTTTACGATAATTTACCTTATCAAGTTTTGTCATAATATTTACATCAATACTACCAAGTTTTAAATTGTTATGAATCCAATTATTAACATCTTCCTTTAAGGTGTTGTGTTGACATTTTTCGATAAAACTTTGTTTTAAGTCTGAAAAATCAGGTAACATATCAATATATTTTTCTAACTCACTACTTTTATCTTCAAAACTTTGTTTTAAATTGTCAAATGTGCGTTTTGCTATCGTGTCAACAGTATTTAAATATGAAGTAATTCTCTTAGCTCTGTAGTCTTCAACTTTTGTTGAGATTGCGTTGTATGGAATTTTAAATTTAGTTGAATAATATTCATTCATTTTTTCAATTAAAAAATCATCTACAATTGAAATAACAGATGAAATACCATATTTAGCTATTTTAATAGGACTATCTATTGTAAATGCAATCCCCATAACAGGGATATGGAATGAATGTGGGTTGGTTCTTTTTTGCATAATATTTTACACACTTTAAAAAATAATTAATTGCAAAGGTATGTAACTTGTAGTAATTAGTTGTTAAATTTATATGAATATTAACATTTTCTTTTAATTTACGAGGTTAGATTTAATAATTTATAACAAAAAAGCCAACTCATTATAAGAATGAAATTGGCTTAACAATTTAATATATAAATTGGAATTAGCTTCTTGAAACACTACCTCCTGAAGAGGTATCTTTGTTAACTTCTGTAGGGTTACCTTCGTAATCAATATCACCACCGCTACTAGCTTTTGCTGTAAGTTTTTTTGAAACATTTAAATCTATATTTGCACCACTACTTGCCTTTGCAAAAGCATTAACAGTTTTTAATTTGTTAGCGTCAATTGAACTACCGCTACTGGCTGTTGCAGAGAAAGATGTAGTTTTTCCATAAATATCGATGCTTGCGCCACTTGAGGCTGAACTCATAATTTCTTCAGCGTTTGCGTAAATTTTAATTGAACTGCCACTACTTGCATCAAGATTTAATGAGTTCACTTGCAGCATGTCATCAGATTTAACTGAGGCTCCACTAGATGTTTTTATTTTAGAAATATTGGTAGCTGATACATAAACATCACGCGATTTGGCTCTGTAAACATTTTTTTCAAAATAGATGTTCAATTCGTTATTTTTTACTTCAGTAATTAACAAACCAATTATATTTTCGTCTGCTTCAACCTCTAAATTCGTTGAATTTCCTTGAGTTAAGTATAAATTAATTCCTTGTTGTACTTTAATCTCA
>JAMOMG010000139.1 GCA_027068695.1 Flavobacteriaceae bacterium | reverse complement strand
GCAGGCATTCATATTAGAATACAAGGTATTATCAGAACAGTTTTCAGCAAGTTGGAAATATTGAGATTTTAACTAAAAACCATGTCAAGAAATATCTTTTATATTCGCTGAATAGTTACAAATCTTTTACATTATAGATATTTCTAAAGTAATATTTTTACCAAGGACAAGGACCTCTATACCAAGTTTCTTCATCAGGACGAGCACGCCATTTACTATTAAATTGAATTGGAGCTTTTTCAAGCTTAGCAATATAGCCAAATATCTCAGGTTGCCCATCATCTGATAGATCGTTTTCATAAATAAAAACAACAGTACCTTCAACGGGGCTTAATTCTTTTAATATTTCTCTATGCAATGAATAATAACAATTATCATCTTTGTCCCCACTAAGTCCAAAAGCATTGAAATCACACCAAATGTGAGGAATATTCATAGGTGGTGGTTTTCCTTCCATATTCTTACTCACTATCATCATTTAATATAAAAGTAAGAGTTTGCTTAGCCAGTTTTTCAGTAGCAAGAGTAGAGTTTTTATCTAATGCTAATTGGCCTAATATTTCAATAGCTTCATTTGTTTTATCTTGTCGATTAAGAATTAAGGCTTTGTTTACCAATAAAATTCCATATGTTTCTTTATCAGGTTTTGTAGCTAATCCTTTTTCAATTGCTGTTAAAGCAGATTTATCATCTTCTACAAATCTAAAAGCTTCTTTCCAACCTGGGGCAAAACTAGGAACATTTTTAACGAGGTTTTTAACGGCCTCCTCTTTTTGAGCAGGCTCCATCCATTCAAGGCTTAAATAACCATAATATAGGCCTTCAGGAAAATCTCCATTTTCTTCCCCTTCAAGAGTATAAATAGCAGTTTTAGTGGTGAAAAAACCTTTTGGTTCCATAGAATCGACATTCTTATATAGCTCTAATGCCTTTGAGTTATTACCCATTAACAAATGAGTGAATGCCATATCATAAACAGGATAGGCCCAAAGAGGGTCTGATTTGTTAGCTTTACGAAGAAATACTAAGGATTTTTCATAATCTCCTTTTTTTCCATATTCACGGCCTTGATTATGTAATTCAATAGCTTCTTGATTGACACTTTTTTCTGATATAACTTCCCACTTGGCTGTTCCTGAATATCCAACTAAATCTGATTTACTAAGTACTTTTCCATCAATATCTTTAAAGACAATATCACTAGCAATAGATTGGCATGTTATTAAAAGGCAAAACATAAGAAATAGATTTATTTTTTTCATCATTGTTCAGAAGTATATACAGGAATAGGAATTGCTTTTAGTTTATACATTGATACAATTTCTTTTGCTTCTTTTTTCGAAATGCTTTGTAACTCGATTCTAACTAGAGTTTCTTCATTGTTAAACATGGATCTTGTTAGCAAGGTTCGATATACATCAATCTTTTCTTCTTGTTCTGAACAGCGATCAGTACAAAATAGTTTGTAAACCCTAACCATTTCTTCCCAAATTTCTAAATTCGATTCTGGGTCTAAATCTCGTTTATATAGATCAATAGCTTTTTCATATGAAACTCCATCTATACCCTCGAAAATATCGGTAGTTGCCTTAATTCGTACAAGTAACTCTTCAGGAAGGCTGTCATGCATATAATGATTGTATTGAATTTCCTTTGGATCTACTAAAGTGGTTTCTTCTGCAAGTAACTGGCTTGATACAAATAAAAGCACTGTACTTACAATTTTATATATGTTGTTCATTGTTGTTTAATCCATTGAGATAGATAATTTGGTACATACTTTCAATCCATGTATAGAGAATACTTACCCATTCATTTTTATTTTAAAATCATCAATATAAATTACTGATCTGTAATTTAAAAAACCATGATAATATTTAATGTTTTAAAACACCAATAATACCTTGTTTTTTACTAGGTTCAGGGCTGATTATAACTATTCGCTTGTAGTAATTCGTATATTAGAGCTATATAACAACAATAATAAGCAATAATATCAATAACTTAAATTGAATTTAATCATGATGATACTCTATTACCTGAAAAAATCGCTAAAATGAACATTTTCTATTTCTCATGATGATACTATAACCTTAATTTTTTCAATAAATAGCACTTTTAAGGCTAAAAACACTCTTTCTATGATGAAACTCTATTCCATGCTTACACTCAAAGCCATTGAGAAATATTCTATCTAAAATACATTGGATACTGTTTGTACTTTTTGTACCTGCATCTTTATTGATTTTTGGCAAAAGACTATCAACCGATATGATATTTACTATTTGATTGCGA
>JAMOMG010000138.1 GCA_027068695.1 Flavobacteriaceae bacterium | reverse complement strand
GAAAAAGCATCAGCATCCAAAACTTCAGCCCATTTGTATGAATAATAACCAGAAGAATAACCTCCTTGAAAAATATGTGAAAAAGAGGTACTCATACAATTATCTTTAACATCTGGAAATAATTGTGTTTTTTTAAAAGCCAGAGACTCAAACTTTTTCACATTGTCAATTGTTGTTGGATTTTTGCTATGCCAATTCATATCTAAAATACCAAAACTTAATTGACGTAATGTTTGCATTCCTTCTAAAAAGTTAGAAGACTTTTTAATTTTGTCAATTAAATCTATTGGGATAATGTTGTTTGTTTTAAAATGTTTAGCAAATAAACTCAATGCCTCTTTTTCATAACACCAATTTTCAAACAATTGACTAGGAAGTTCAACGAAATCCCAATAAACATTGGTTCCTGATAAACTAGGGTATGTAGTATTTGCCAACATTCCATGCAATGCATGACCAAATTCATGAAATAAGGTAGTAACTTCATTGAAGGTTAATAAAGAAGGTTTGGTATGTGTAGGTTTGGTAAAATTACAAACAATAGATATATGTGGTCTAGAATTTTCTACACCTTTTTTCCATTGATCTTTAAATGATGTCATCCAAGCTCCATTGCGTTTTCCTTTTCTAGGGAAAAAGTCAGTATATAATATAGCAATATAATTACCAGTTGTATCAGTAACTTTGTAAGTTTTAACATCTTTATGGTACTTGTCAACAGTGAAAATTTCTTCAAAGTTTAAATCATAAAGTCTATTTGCAATTGTAAATACACCTTCAATTACATTTTCTAATTTAAAATAAGGTTTGAGTTGTTCTTCTTCTAAATCAAAAAGTTCTTTTTTTAGTTTTTCGGAATAATAAGCACTATCCCATTTTTCTAATTGTACTATCCCATCTTTTTTTGCAAACTTTGCCAAGTTGTTAAATTCTTTTTGTGCGGCGGGTTTCGCTTTTGATAATAAATCATTCAAAAAAGTATTTACATTTTCAGGTGATTCTGCCATTCGTTCTTCTAAAACAAAATGAGAATGCGATTTATACCCTAACAGGTTAGCCCTTTTGTGTCGCAATTTAACTAGGTCTAAAACTATTTGTTGATTATCATTACCATTATTTCTAAATGCTTTTGCTCCAAATGCTTTTGCCATTTTTTTTCTGAGTTCTCTTGAATCAGCGTAAGTCATAAATGGGATGTAGCTTGGGTAGTCTAATGTGAAAACCCAACCTTTTTTATGAAGTTGTTTGGCTAATATTTGAGCGGCTTCAATAGTGCTTTCAGGAAGCCCTTTTAATTGGTTTTTGTTTGTTAAATGAAGTTCAAAATCATGAGTTTCAGCCAATACATTTTCTCCAAATCGCAGTTTTAATTTTGAAAGTTTTGTGTCAATAATCCGTAATTCAGATTTTTCTTTTTTAGTTAAATTGGCACCATTTCTAATAAAATTTTTATATTTTTTGGTTAATAGCATATCTTGTTCAGCAGTTAAATTTAGTTCACTTTTTATATCATAAACCAATTGAACTCTTTTAAAAAGTTTTTTATTTAATATAATATCATTTGAAAATTCTGATAGCATTGGTGAAACTTCTTGTGCAATTTTTTGAATTTCATCATTGGTTTCAGCAGAATTTAAATTAAAAAAAATATTTGAAACGCTGTTTAATTTCTGTCCAGAAAATTCCAATGCTTCAAGTGTGTTTTCAAAAGTTGGTACTTCAGGATTGTTACAAATGACTTCAATTTCGGCTTTTGCAAGATTAATCGCTTTTTTAAAAGCAGGTTTAAAGTGCTTATTTTTAATTTTAGAAAATGGAGCTGTTGAAAAAGGAGTTTTATAGTTTTCTAATAGTGGATTACTCATACTTATATTATAGAAATAAAAATTATTTTTTGTAAAGATATTATAAAGTGCCTTAATTTATAGCGATAGCTTTAAAATTAGTTAGGAGGTTATATTTTAACATTTTTTTTTGTTAAAACAGATACCTAAAATTGAAATTTCACGTTTGGATATTAAGTTAATTATTGAAAGATAAGAATGATGAATAAATCCATCTCAAAATCAAAAAATCACAAAAGAATTAAAATAAACACACTCGTAAGTGATTTTAGTTTCAAAAATAAAAAAGGACAAAAAAAATCGCCTAAGAAAATAGTACCACTATAAGTCTTTTTTAAGTTTTATGGCCGCTTCAATAACTGTGTTTTTTAAGTTTTCTTTAAAATCAATAATGGTATTTTGAATATTTTCATTAGAAATTCCAATAATTTGGGCTGCTAGGATACCCGCATTTTTAGCACCGTTAAGGGCAACAGTTGCAACAGGAA
>JAMOMG010000137.1 GCA_027068695.1 Flavobacteriaceae bacterium | reverse complement strand
TCTGCATCGTCATGATTTAAAACAATTTTGCGTATATGCCAATACAAACGTTCCTTGTATAAGGACATTAAGTTTCTAAAAGCTTGTTCCTGTGTATCAGAATTTTTAAGTTGAGCAACTAATAATTTTTCGTCTATCACGTAATTAATTTTCTATTAGACGCTTAAAAATAGAAAAGGTTTAATTCAAAACCAAAGATTATGTTAGTTTCTCAAATTTTCTTTTTGAATATCCAAATAATCGCTCTTCTTTGATAATTTCTGCAATTCCTTTTGGTAACATATCTTCCCAACCTTTTTCTCCTTTTGCTATCATGTCAAGAATAACTCTAGAGAAAATATCTAAAATTTCAGGATTGTAATCTTTAATATCTACTACTTTTCCATTGTATTTAAAGAATTTGTATAACTCTTTCATTCGAGGGTGAACTTTTAGATTTTCACTCGTTTTAATTTCACCTGTTCGTTGGTCTTTAAGAGGATATAAATAAACCTTTAAATCTTTATAAAATAATTTACCAAAGGCTTCTAAAATCCCTCCACTTAAATTGCGATAGTATTTTTCATCAAATATTTGGACAAAGCTTGAAACTCCCATTGCTAAAGCCATTCGAGCTTTTGTGAACTCAGCAAAATATTCAACTAATTTATAGTATTCTTGGTAATTGGTAATCATTACATTTTGACCCAATGAGCACAGTAATTCGGCTCTTTCTAAGAAGTCTCTTTCATTAATTTCTCCTTCAGAAATTAAATTAGTCAATGTAATTTCAAATATTATTTTAGTATTTTTTTTATCAACTTTATTCTCTTTTAAAAATAGTTCTTCTGCTAGTTTATACATGTCCATATTTACTTTAGTTACAGGTCTAAAGCTTCCACGTAATGTTAAAATATTAGCTTTGTATAATTGTTGAGCAGGTAATAAATTATTTCCATCAGGACCAAACATTACGGCATTTGTCATACCGTTTTTAACCAATAATAGGCTCATAAGTCTATTATCAATGTATGAAAATCGAGGCCCAGAGAAATTAATCATATCAATTTCTAATTGTACCTCGTGTAAGTTGTCATATAGCGATTTTAAAAGTTCTTTTGGGTTGTCATTTAAATAGAAAGCGCCATAAATTAGGTTAACGCCAAGAATACCAAGAGTTTCTTGTTGTAATTTAGCATCAGTTTCTTTAAAGCGAGCATGTAAAATAATTTCATTGTAATCCTCTAAAGGATCTAATTGGAAGTTAAGTCCAATCCAGCCATGTCCTTTAAATTTTTTTGCAAAATCTATAGTTGTTACAGTGTTTGCATATGAAAAAAACATTTTACCTGGGTGTTTTTTTCTATTTAATCGATCTTCAATTAGCTCAATTTCATATTGTAACATTTTTTTTAGCCTATCTTCTGTTACATAACGACCGCCTTCTTCAATTCCGTAGATAGCATCTGAAAAATCTTTATCATAAGCACTCATTGCTTTTGCAATTGTGCCTGAGGCTCCACCAGCTCTAAAAAAATTCCGAACTGTTTCTTGACCGGCACCTATCTCTGCAAAAGTGCCATAAATATTTTTGTTTAGATTAATTTTTAAGGCTTTTGTAGTACAGGAGGGTATATCATGAATTTCAATATCACCTTTTAATTTTAATGCCATTTTAATTTTTTTAGTTTTGGCAAAAATACTAAAAATTGATTGTTAATATCGTTTTTACAAAAAAAGAAGATGCAAATTTAAGTTGCATCTTCTAAAAAATATTTTTTTAACTTAAAAATTACATGTTTTTTAGTTCTGAGACTAAGTCTGTTAAAGCAGCTTTAGCATCACCAAAAAGCATTGAAGTTTTTTGGTTAAAGAACAATTCATTTTGAATACCGGCATAGCCAGCATTCATACTACGTTTATTAATAATAATGTGCTTAGCATTTTCTACATCTAAAATGGGCATACCGTAAATAGGACTTGAAGGGTCATTATGTGCAGCTGGGTTTACAACATCATTTGCGCCCACTACTAATACTACATCAGTATTAGCAAATTGAGGGTTGATATCATCCATCTCAATTAACTTATCATAGTCAACATTACTTTCAGCCAACAAAACATTCATATGGCCAGGCATACGGCCTGCAACTGGATGAATGGCATAAGATACATCAATTCCTTTACTAGTTAGCAATAATTCAAGTTCGTGAATAACATGTTGAGCTTGTGCTACGGCTAATCCATAACCAGGTACAATTACAACCTTGTTTGCATAATTAAGTAAAATAGCAGAGTCACTGGCTGTTGTTTTTTTAACAGTACCACCTGTTTTTCCAACTGCTGCAATCCCACCTG
>JAMOMG010000136.1 GCA_027068695.1 Flavobacteriaceae bacterium | reverse complement strand
CTCTTCATCATCAACCATATCCACTTTATTCATGAATACAACTAATCTTGGAATACCTACTTGACGACCCAATAAGATATGCTCTCTTGTTTGTGGCATAGGACCATCAGTAGCAGCAACTACAATAATAGCACCATCCATTTGAGCAGCACCAGTTACCATATTTTTCACATAATCCGCGTGACCTGGACAGTCAACGTGTGCATAGTGACGATTAGCAGTTTGGTATTCTACGTGAGCTGTATTAATTGTAATACCTCTTTCTTTTTCTTCAGGAGCATTATCAATTTGGTCAAAGTCTTTTACTTCAGACAGACCTTTTTCTGCTAATACCACAGTAATAGCAGCAGTTAAAGTTGTTTTACCGTGGTCAACGTGTCCAATAGTACCAATATTTAAATGTGGTTTGGAGCGATCAAAATGTTCTTTTGCCATGATTATTTAATTTTAAATCTTAGTTATATATAGTGTTTAATTTAATTCTTTTTATTCTTGAGCCAATGACGGGAGTTGAACCCGTGACCTCTTCCTTACCAAGGAAACGCTCTACCCCTGAGCTACACCGGCCAAAAAAAAGAGCGAGAGACCGGGCTCGAACCGGCGACAGTCAGCTTGGAAGGCTGAAGCTCTACCAACTGAGCTACTCTCGCAATATTTTTTTCAATTCCTCACTAGTTTATATCTCTATAAATTAGTTGTGGTGAGAGAAGGATTCGAACCTTCGAAGCTTGCGCAGCAGATTTACAGTCTGCCCTCGTTGGCCACTTGAGTATCTCACCATTCTTTTTCAAAGATCTTAATGATAGACAATTCTCCTTCGACTATGTTCAGGACAACTTCTCTCCCTAAATACAAATGCTTCAGTTTTCATATTAAAGCAACTATACTTATCCTCTTTTTCTGAGCCGATAGAGGGACTCGAACCCACGACCTGCTGATTACAAATCAGCTGCTCTAGCCAGCTGAGCTACATCGGCAATTTACTCCATAAAAGAAGCCCGCTATTTCTAACGGACTGCAAATGTATTAAAGTTTTACTCTTTATACAAAACTTTTTTAATTAATTTTTAACTTTTTATTTAGCCCTAACTTTTTCCTTCTTTTTAGTCAACTGCCTCTTTAATGAATCTGTCGCTAACATCACACCTTCTTCAAATGTTTTACACTGCTTTTTAACTACCAAATCATTTCCTGGAATGTTTAATTTAACATCAACTAATTTATTTTTTTTATCACTTGTTTGCTGAACTTTTAGAAACACATCTGAATCAACAATTCTGTCATAGTATTTCTCTAAGCTATTTAATTTTTTTTCAACAAATTCAATAAGATTTACATCAGCATTGAAATTAACAGACTGTACACGTACTTTCATAATAAATTAATTTTTTTCACTCCTTGGGTGAGTTTTATTATACACTTCCTTTAACTTTCCCAAACTACTATGGGTATAAACTTGTGTTGATGCTAAACTAGAATGCCCAAGCAATTCTTTTACTGAGTTTAAATCAGCACCTTCATTTAATAAATGTGTTGCAAAAGAATGCCTTATAATATGTGGGCTTTTTTTCACTTTTGACGACACACTACTAAAATAATTATTTATTACGCGATACACAAGTGTATCGTATATTATTTTACCTTTTTTTGTAATGAACAAATAAGACGAATTAGTGTCTATTTCACCTCTAACTTCTAGGTATCTAATTAATGATTTTCGAACTGACTTTATTAACGGAATAAATCGCTCTTTATTTCTTTTCCCTAACACTTTAACAGTTTCATTAACATAATCTATATCCGTAATTTTTATATTAATTAATTCACTTCTCCTTATGCCCGTAGCGTAAAACAATTCAATTATTAATTTATTTCTAAGTGATTCAAAATCATCATTTCCAGCTATTAAATTAAGTGCATTTATTATTTCTTTTTCAGAAAAAGGGACTTGTACTTGTTTTGGAATTTTTAATGCTTTGTGTTTTGCTAACGGATTTATTTCAATCTCTTTTATTTTCTGAAGAAATTTATAAAATGATTTTAGTGAAGAAATTTTTCTGTTAATTGAGCGATTAGAGAGGTTAGCTTCAACTAAACTAACTATCCAACTTCTTATTTGCGTATAATTTACAGTAACAATACTTTGACCATTATACATCTCATTACAAAACATCTGAAATGAATTTAAGTCGTTCAAATAGGCTATTGTAGTGTGTTTTGAATATTTTTTCTCTAATGCTAAGTAACTTAAAAAAGAATTTATAGGCATAAAAAAACCGTTAGTAAACAAATTTACAAATTGTTATTTGTAATTACTAACGGTTTTTATATTTTAGTTAAAATTTAACCTTGCTCTTCTGCTGTTCTTAATCTCTGAACATA